>JAZFVR010000050.1:0-3884 GCA_036447835.1 Alphaproteobacteria bacterium
TGGCGTTGCGCCGCGATGCCGGGCTGCGATCGCCGAGCGACGGCAGACGACGTCCCGGGGCCTCGAAAACGCGGCCCGTCCGGGTCGACCCAGGAGGCGCGATTGCGGCGTCGCGAAGGCTTGACGATGCTCCGGCATCGCCGGCGCCTCCGCTCCTGGCACTCGCGCCTCCTGGGTCGATGCAGCTATGACCATTACCCGGACAGGCTCCTAGAGCGCGACGCGTTCGCGCAGGTAGGGCACGTCGCCCGCCGGCGGCGCGTCGAGTTCGCGCGCGTAGCGGTGGCCGGAGTAGACCGCGGCGGCGATGGTGCCCGGCGCGAGGCAGTCACCGACGCGCGTCACCGATTCGATGCCGGCGTCGGCGAGCGCCTGGGGATTTTCCATCAACTCCCGATAAAGCGAGTCCTCGGGCAGCCGCGCGGTGACCATGACCAGCGTGGCGCAAGCGGTGCGCGTGCGCCGGTCGGTGAAGACGCAGGCGAGCTCGACTTCGCCGTTGCCGACGGCGGCGACGTTGCGGTGCGCCTCGATGGCGACGCCGAGCTCGAGCAGGCGCGTCTGGATGCGCGCGTGTTCGAGCGTGTAGTGCGTCCACTGCGACGCCTCGGCGTCGGGTGTCACCAGCGTCACCTCGTGGCCGTCGCGGCGCAGCTTCTCGGCGAGCACGCCGCCGAGGTAGTAGCCGTCGTCGTCGAACACCGCCACCGGCCCGGCGACGTCGGCCCCCGCCATGACGTCGTCAGCGGTGAGCACGCTGCCACGATCCCAGCCCGAGATCGGGAACGGGTTGCGACGCCCCACCCCGTCCTTGCGCCAGCGCGCGCCGGTGGCGACGACCACATGGGGCGCGCCGAACTCGCGCACATGGTCGGCGCTGAGGCGGCTCGCCCGATAGAGCGAGACGTTCGCCATCTGGCCGATCCGGTATTCGCGGTAGTCGCGCACCCGGCCCCATGCCGCTAGTCCCGGGAGCGCCGACTCCGCGGCTACTCGACCGCCGAGCATGTCGCTTGCCTCGGCGAGGTCGACCCGGTAGCCGCGCTCGCCGAGCGCCCGCGCGCATTCGAGCCCCGCCGGCCCGGCGCCGACGACGAGCACGCGCGAATCCGAGCCTTTCGTCTCGATGCGCTCGGGGTGCCAGCCGCGGCGCCACTCCTCCCCCACGGTCGGGTTCTGGGTGCAGCGCATGGGCGCCGAGGTGTTGTTGCCCGAGACGCAGATGTTGCAGCCGATGCACTCGCAGATGTCCTCGACCCGACCCTCTTCGATCTTCCGGGGCAGGTACGGGTCGGCGATCGACGGCCGCGCGGCACCGATGAAGTCGAGCACGCCGCGATTGATCTGGCTGACCATGGCGTCGGGCGAGGTGAAGCGCCCGACGCCGACGACCGGCTTCGAGGTCATCTTCTTGACGAAGGCGATGTGCTTCTCCTGGAAGCCTTCCTCGGCGAAGCGCGAGGTCTCGGAATCGTTTTCCCAGTCGGCGACGTTGACGTCCCATAGATCGGGGACTTCGGCGAGCATCTCGATGACCTCGCGGCCTTCCGACTCCTTGGTGATGCCGGTGGGACCCATGAGCTCGTCGACGGCGAAGCGCAGCGCCACGGCGCATGTGTCGCCGACCGCCTCGTGCGTGTCCTCCAAGAGCTCGCGCAAGAGTCGCGCACGGTTCTCGATCGGACCGCCGTACTCGTCGCCGCGGTCGTTGTAGCGCCGGGCGAGAAAGTGCATGACGAGCGAGAGATTGTGCGCTGCGTAGACGTAGACGATGTCGTAGCCGGCCTGCCTGGCGCGGAGCGCGGCGTCTCGGTGCCAGCGGCGGAACTCGCGGATGTCGGCCTTGTCCATGGCGCGCGTCTGCACCGGCTCGCCGTAGAGATAGGGGCGCGACGAGGGGCCGAGCGGCGCTTCGCGGCTCAGGCGGTTGCAGGTGGCGAGACCGTGATGCACGAGCTCGACGCCGGCGAGCGCGCCGTGGCGCTTGATGCCTTCGGCGATCAGCGCCATGGCCGCGATGTCGCCGTCGTCCATCAGCGTGCAGTCGGGGATCGGCGTGCTGTTGGACGTCGGGTGGAACGTGCACTCCTCGGTGCACACCACCGCCCAGCCGCCCTCGGCCTTGACCTCGCGGTGCGCGGCCTGGGTGCGAGGCAGGATCGTGCCCATGCCGTTGCAGTGCGGCACCTGGAAGAAGCGGTTGCGCGCGGTAACGGGCCCGATGCGGACGGGCTCGAAGAGAATGTCGTAACGCGGATCGCGGGCCATGTCTTCCCCTTGGCTGTCGTCGTTGTCGCGGCGCTCAGCAATCGTCGGGCGCGCGCACCTGCGTCACCACGAGCGTCGTTCCCTGCATGCAAAACGAGATCGTGGCGACCTCGCCGCACACGCAGGCGGCGTCGCCCGCTTTCAGGCCGGCGATCTCGCCGACGAGCGTGTAGAGGCCGCCGTCGTCGGCGCGCAGCGCCGGGCACTCGACGCCCTCGTCGGTGAGCGCGCCGCGGACGCAGAGCGCACCGGCGGGCACGGTGTCGCGCTCGCCGCCCGCGCAGGCGAGCAGGGCAAGGCCGAGCGCGGCGCCCGGCGCAAGTATCGTCATGTATCGATGCACAGGGCTCCCCGCGCTCATTTTGATCGCCGCCGTCATGCTCCCGGTTCCGTCCCAGGCGGGAAACCTATACTGTTTGGGCGCTTAAGCTCAATCGGATCGTCGCGCGCCGTGATCGCAGCCGTGACAGGCGAGGAAAAATATGAGCGGCGAACCCCGGCACGAGGACGAATACGACGATGCGCTCGTCTCCCTGCTCGAGCTGATTTGGGGCGAGGGTTTCCTGTCGCCGGGCGGACCGCAAGCGGTGCGCGAGATCGTCGCCGGCCTCGACCTTGCGGAGAAGACCGTGCTCGACATCGGCTGCGGCCTCGGCGGCATCGACGTGCTGCTCGCGCAGGAGTACGGCTGCCGCGTCATCGGCCTCGACATCGAGGCGTCGCTCGTCGAGCGCGGGCGCCGGCGCGTCGCCGGGGCTGACCTCGCCGACCGCGTCGATCTCAGGCTGGTCGAACCCGGACCACTGCCGCTCACCGAGGCGGAAGTCGACGTGGTCTTCGCCAAGGACGCCTGGATCCACATCGAGGATAAGCGCGGCTTGTTCGCCGAGGTGCACCGGGTCCTGAGGCCCGGCGGCGTGCTCACCGCCGGCGACTGGCTGCGCGGGCCCGAGCCCTACAGCAAGGACATGGAGTATTTCTTCGAGTTGGAGGGCCTCACCTACCACATGGACACGCTCGAGAACTATGGCGCAATCTTGCGCGACTGCGGCTTCACCGATGTCGACCTCACCGACATCTCCGGGCAGTACCGCGCCCAGGCGCACGACGAGTACGCGCGCATGAAGGGGCCGTTGCGCAAGGCCATGCTCGAGACGCTGGGGCCCGAGAAGCAAGCCCATTTCGTCGAGAACTGGCGCGCCCTGTGCGTGGTGCTCGACAAGGGCGAGCTGCGACCCGGCCGCCTGCGCGCGCGCAAGCCCGGCTGAGGCGCCGCGGGCTTCCGCTCGCGCCGGCCGCCGCCCGACTTACGTGCCGGTCGCCGCCTCCGACACGATGCGCCCGGCCGTAAACCTCGCCGTTACCGTGGTGCCGACGCCGGGCTCGCTCTGCAGGTCGAACGATCCGCCGTGCATCTCGACGAGCGACTTGGTCAGCGGCAGGCCGAGACCGGTGCCCTCGTATTTGCGGGCAAGCGTGCTGTCGACCTGCCCGAACGGCGCCAATACCTTCGGGATGTCGTCGGGCGCGATGCCGATGCCCGTGTCGGCGACCTGGAACACATAACCGTCGTCGCGGTGGCACCACACCCGCGTCGTCACCGTGCCGCCCTCGGG
>JAZFVR010000051.1:0-3432 GCA_036447835.1 Alphaproteobacteria bacterium
CTACGGCACCATCCAGTACCATCCCTCGCTGCTTCCCAGACATCGCGGGCCGAGCTCGATCAACTGGCCGATCATCCAGGGCGAGACCAGGACCGGGCTTTCGATCTTCTGGCCCGACAAGGGGCTCGATACCGGGCCGGTCCTGTTGCAGAAGGAGGTTGCGATCGGTCCCGACGACACCCTCGGCAGCATCTATTTCGATCGCCTCTTTCCCATGGGGGTCGAAGCCATGCTCGAGGCCGTCGATCTCGTCAAGGCGGGGGCGGCGCCCAAGATCGTCCAGGACGAGAGCCAGGCCACCTACGAGGGCTGGTGCCGCGGCGAGGATGTCGAGATCGACTGGTCGCGACCGGTCGACGAGGTCTACGACCTGATCCGCGGCGCCGACCCGCAGCCCGGAGCGTGGACGCGGCATCGAGGCAAGACCCTGCAGATATTCGATGCGGCCAAGCTGGCCGCGGCCGGCGACGCCCAGCCGGGCGAGGTCACCGAGACCGGCGCCGAGGGCATCGCCATCGCTGCCGAGGGTGGCGCCATTCTCGCCAAGCGCGTGCGGCCCGAGGGCGACAAGAAGCTCGCCGCCGCCGACTACGTCGCCGCGGGGGGTGTCGAGGCGGGCACGATATTCGGCTGAGGCCGGGTTTCCCTTAATCGTCAGAGCAGGTCGGGCAGGCCGGTCGCGATCGCCGCGATTCCGAAGCCGCCGATCAGTGCCCCCGATACCCGGTTGACCCCGTGCAGAACGTCGGTGCCGAACCTGCCGTGGAACAGGCCCGTCGTGGCGCTCAGGCCGATCCACCACAACGCCGAGCCCAGGAACACGCCGCCGACCAGCGCGGACGCGGCGGCCAAGCTGGCGCTCCTGGTGCCCAGGCCGAGGCCGGCGAAGATCGCGGCGAAGGCGAGGATCGTCATCGGATTGGTGAGCGTGAGGAAGAACGTCGAGCCGAACGCGCCGACCAGCGTTCTCGCCTCCGGCTCCTCGCCGTCCTTGGGGGCCATGGCGAGGAAGGTCTTGAGCCCGACCAGGCACAGCACGACGCCGCCGATGATGCGAATCATGGTGTTCTGGCCGATCAGGAAGTCGGAGACCGCGGTGATGCCGAAGGCGGCGATACAGCCGTAGAACGCATCGGCCAGCGCCGCGCCGAGGCCCGAGAGCAGACCCGGAATGCGTCCGTGTGCGAGGGTGCGGCGGATGCACAGCACGCCGATCGGCCCCACCGGCGCGGCGATGACGAAGCCGACGGCGATCCCCGTGACGAAGAAGTCGATGCTGTTCATGGAGCGGCGCTGACTTTTTTCGTGGTTGTCGGCCGCGACGGCGCGGCGCCTCTTTCAATAGCCGGAATCAATAGCCGAGGGCGCAGCCGTCCTTGCGCGGATCGGAGCCGCCGGCGAGCACGCCCGCCTCCCAGTCGATGCGGATCGCCTGACCGCCGCCGAGAGGGTCGGCGGTGCGCGCGACCTCATGACCGAGAGCGGCGAGGCCGCGGGCGACGTCGTCGCCGACGCCGCGCTCGATCTCGAGCACGTCGCCGTAACGGAACACGCGGGCGAGGTCGAGGGCCTCCTGTACGTCGAGGCGGTAGTCGATGACGTTGGTGAGGAAGTGGACGTGGCCGAAAGGCTGGTAGTGTCCGCCCATCACCCCGAACGGCATGGCCACGCGCCCCCCTTCGAGCGCCATGCCGGGAATGATCGTGTGCATCGGCCTCTTGTTCGGCGCGATGCAGTTGGGATGGCCGAGGCGAACGACGAAGCCGGCGCCGCGGTTTTGCAGAAGGACGCCGGTCTTCGGGCTGGTCAGCCCGCTGCCGAAGCTGTGGAACAGCGAGTTGATGAAGCTCACCGCGTTGCGGTCGCCGTCGACCACGCACAGATAGGTGGTGTCGAGGTGGGCGGGAAAGGCGGGATCGGGCAGCGAATCGATCGCCCGGTCGCGGCGGATGTGGGCGCGCAACTCGGCGGCGTGCTCGGCCGAAAGCATGTGGTCGACCGGAACCTGGGCCTGGTCCGGGTCGGCGACCAGCGCGTCGCGATCGGCGAAGGCGAGGCGCCCGGCCTCGATTTCGAGGTGCAGGCGCTCGACGCCGAGCGGGTCGAGCTCGCCGAGGGCGTAGTCTTCGAGGATGTTGAGCATGATCAGGGCGACGATGCCCTGGCCGTTGGGCGGGCATTCGAAGACGTCGATGCCGCGGTAGTTGGCGCGCACCGGCGTGACGTACGCGCCGTGCGCGGCGGCGAAATCATCGAGGGTGTGCAGCCCGCCGTGCGCGGCGAGATGGGCGACGATGTCCTCGGCGATGGGCCCGGTATAGAAGGCGTCGCGGCCCTGGGCGGCGATCGTGCGCAGGGTTTCGGCGAGTTCGGGCTGGCGGTGGACCTCGCCGACGCGCGGGCTGCGCCCGCCGGGCAGGAACACGCGCGCCGTGCTTTCGTCGAGACGCAGCTTGGCGGCGCTGGCGGCCCAGCTGTGGGCGACGCGCGGTTGCACCGCGTAGCCGTTCTCGGCGCAAGAGATAGCCGGTTGCAGCAGTTCGTCGAGGCCCTTGCGGCCGTGGTCGGCGACGAGCCGCGCCCAAGCGTCGATGGCGCCCGGAATCGTGACCGCGTGCGGGCTCTCGGTGGCGATCGCGTCGATGCCGTTGTCGACGAACCACTCGGCGTGCGCCGCCGCCGGCGCGCGGCCCGAGCCGTTGTAGGCGATCACCTCGGCGCCGCCGGCGGGCGCATAGAGCACGAAGCAGTCGCCGCCGATTCCCGTCGACATGGGCTCGACGACGCAAAGCACCGCGCACGCCGCGACCGCCGCGTCGACGGCGTTGCCGCCGCCACGCAACACGTCGAGGGCGGTCAGCGTCGCCAGCGGATGCGACGTCGCCGCCATGCCGTTGACGGCGTGGACGGTCGAGCGGCCGGGAAGCTGAAAATCGCGCATGTTTCGAGTGAGCCTGCCCTCTCGATCCCACCGCCGGGCGCCCCGCTGCTCTCCCCCGACGGCTGGCGAGGCGGCGGCGTCCCGGTCGCGGCGACCGCGACAATGCCCGAGAGCCGCCGCGATGGGAAGCCCCTATGCCGTTACGCACTTATGGCGCTTGGCGATTGACAGGCTGCGCGGAAACCCGAGAATGGGCCGCGACGAAGCCGGGCGGCAGGACGGAGGAGCGATGCTCGACCGGATCGCGATCGTCGAAGGCGACATCACCCAACAGGATGTCGACGCCATCGTCAACGCAGCGAACAACAGCCTCCTCGGCGGCGGCGGCGTCGACGGTGCGATCCACCGCGCCGCCGGCCCCGGGCTCCTCGAGGAGTGCCGCACCCTCGGCGGCTGCGATACCGGCGAGGCCAAGATAACACGCGGCTACGACCTCGCGGCGCGCCACGTCATCCACACCGTCGGTCCGGTGTGGCGCGGCGGCGGCGGCG
>JAZFVR010000052.1:0-3320 GCA_036447835.1 Alphaproteobacteria bacterium
CCACCAGCTCGACCTCGTGGTGCAGGTTCGCGGTGGCCGGCGGGTAGGGGACGTGGCCGCCGTCGGGCACCAGGGCGTCCGCCGGCTTCATGAAGAAGAACGGCGATTCGCGCGCCGGGTCGCCGCCCATCTCGCGGGTATGGGCGGCGTAGTTCCGCCCGACGCAGTAGATGCGCCGGACCGGAAAACGCGCGGCGCTACTGGCGACCGCGAGCGAGGGCGGCTGCCAAAGCGGAATCACGGTGTCCATAATGTGCGCGCTGTCCTTTCGTATCCTGGATGCCGTGATCTTCGGCGGCCACGTGCCGGGATCGTCTGGGTTCGTCCGGACCATAGCGCGAGTCCCCGAGCCAGCCAAATCTTAGCCGGCTCCCGGGACAACCAAGGCGCCTGAATCGTGATGCGTGGAATCCGTCGGGTGTCGGCCGACATGCGGCGTGGACGAAACGTCGGAGGCGGGCCTAGACGTGGAAGCTCTCGCCGCAGCCGCAGCGGCCTTTTTCGTTGGGATTGTTGAACACGAAGCCGGTGTGGAACTTGTCCTCGACGTAGTCCATCTCGGAGCCGAGCAGGAACATGACCGCGGTCGGGTCGATGAAAATCTTGACCCCCTTGTCCTCGACCACGTCTTCGAAGCGCTTCTGTTCCTCGGCGTACTCGACCACGTAGCTGAGGCCCGAGCAGCCGCGCGAGTTGACGCCCACGCGCAAGCCCAGGACCGGCTTCTCGCTCCTGTCGATGAGATCTTGGACCCGCTTGGCGGCGGCGTCGGTCAGCGTGATCAGTTGGGTGCTCATTTTCGGCGTCTCATGCTCCTTGGGCGGTGGACCTTAGGGGGCAACGTACCTTACGGGGTTGGCTCATTATAGCCTCAAATCATGCCGAGCGCGAGTTTCGCGTCTTCGGACATGCGCTCGGGCGTCCACGGCGGGTCCCAGACCAGACGCACCGTGACCTCGCCGGCGCCGGGCAGCGCGGCCACGGCGCGCGCGACCTCGCCCGGCATCTCCCCGGCCACCGGGCAGGCCGGGGCGGTCAGGGACATCTCGATCTCGATGGAGCCGTCCTCGGCGATGTTGACCTCGTAAATGAGCCCCAGGTCGTAAATATTGACCGGGATCTCCGGGTCGTGGACGGTCTGCAAGGCGACGTTCACTTCTGCCTCGCTGGCGACGGGCGTTGCGGCCGGATCGATGGGCGCGCCGGCGCTGGCGCTGAACTCTTCCGGCTCGCCCGGTGGGCCGTGGCCAAAGGGCATATATGCGTCGTCGGTCATTGGTCTCGACTCCTGCCGCTCACTCCGTCGTCACTTCGGTGTCGCCCGCCATGGCCGCGGACATGGTGTGCCAGGCGAGCGTCGCGCACTTGACGCGCATGGGGAACGCGCGCACGCCCGAGAGCACCTGAAGCCGTTCGAGCGCGTCGGGGTCGTGCTCGACGGCGGCCAAGTCGAAGTCGTCCTTGGTGCACATCTCGTGGAAGCTTTCGAATAGGGTGCGCGCCTCCTGCTTCGACTTGCCCTTGACGATCTCGGTCATCAGCGAGGCCGAGGCGATCGAGATCGCGCAGCCCTTGCCCTCGAAGGCGGCGTCGCGGATGGTCCCCGCGTCGTCGATTTCCAGGTGCACGGAAATCGCATCGCCGCAGATCGGGTTGTTGCCGTTGGCGTGCCGGTTGGCCTGGTCCGGGCAACGATGGTTGCGCGGGTCGCGGCCGTGATCGAGGATCACCTCTTGATAGAGTTCGCGCAGCTCGTCCAGCATCAACCGAAGATCTCCGTGACCGCGCCCAGCGCCTCGACGAGGACATCGACTTCCTCGCGCGTGTTGTAAATCCCGAACGACGCGCGCGCCGTCGCGGTCAGCCCGAAACGCTGCAACAGCGGCTGTGCGCAATGGTGCCCGGTACGCACCGCGACGCCGGCGCGATCGACGACGGTGCCGACATCGTGGGCGTGTGCGTTCTTCATGGTGAAGGAGACGATGCTGGCCTTGTCCCGCGCCGTGCCGATGATGCGCAGGCCGGGAACCTGGCCGAGCCGCGCCGTGGCGTAGGCCAGGATGCCGCTCTCGTGGGCGGCGATGTTGTCGCGCCCCAGGCTCTCGACGTAGTCGACCGCGGCGCCCAGGCCGATCGCCTCGACGATCGCCGGCGTACCGGCCTCGAAGCGGTGCGGCGGCGCCTTGAACTCGCTCTTCTCGAAGGTCACCGAGGCGATCATCTCGCCGCCGCCCTGATATGGGGGCAGGGCGTTCAGGCGCTCGCTCTTGCCGTAGAGTACGCCGATGCCGCTCGGCCCGTAGACCTTGTGGCCGGTGAAAGCGAAGAAGTCGACATCCAGGTCCTGGACGTCGACAACGAGATGCGGCGCCGCCTGGGAGCCGTCGACCAACACCGGCACGTCGTGCGCGTGGGCGCGGCGGGTCACCTCCTTGATCGGCACGATGGTGCCGATCGCGTTGGAGACATGGGTCATGGCGACGAGGCGCGTGCGCGGGCCGATGAGCGCCTCGAAGTCGTCGAGCAGCAAATTACCCTCGTCGTCGATCGGCGCGATGCGCAGCACGATGCCGATGCGGTCGCGCAAGAGCTGCCAGGGCACGATGTTGGAATGATGCTCGAGAGTGGAGATGATCACCTCGTCGCCGGCCTTTAGGAAGGCGCGGCCAAAGCAGTCGGCGACCAGGTTGAGCGCCTCGGTGGCGTTGCGGGTGAACACGATCTCGTCCGCCGAGCCCGCGTTGATGTAGCGCGCGACCTTCTCGCGCCCGGCCTCGAAGGCTTCGGTCGAGAGCTGGCTCAGGCGGTGCACGCCGCGATGCACGTTGGAGTAATAGGTCTCGTAGGCCTGTTCCATCGCCTCCAGCACCTGGCGCGGCTTCTGGGCACTGGCCGCCGAGTCCAGGTAGATCAGTGGGCGGCCGAAGACCTCCCGCTCGAGGATCGGAAAATCGGCGCGCACGCGGGCGACGTCGTAGGCGAGGATGGAGTTGTCGCCTTGGGTCCGGGCGATGGTGGTTGCGTCGTTCATGTTTCCGCCCGCTTGGTCGCGCTCGACAGCCAATGCCCGACGCTCGCCATCAGCGCCGGGCACAGGCCCTCGGCGGCGATTTCGTTGATGGTATCGGCCAGGAACGCCTCGATCAGGATGTCGCGCGCCGCAGCCTCGGGAATGCCGCGCGCGCGCAGGTAAAAGAGCGCGTCGCGGTCGAGGTCGCCGACGGTCGCGCCGTGGCTGCACTTCACGTCGTCGGCGTAGATCTCGAGTTCCGGCTTGGTATCGATCTCGGCCCGGTCGGAGAGCAGCAGCGCCTTGCTGA
>JAZFVR010000053.1:0-10646 GCA_036447835.1 Alphaproteobacteria bacterium
TCGACCTCGATTCCCCAGCGCCCGAGCTCGGCGGCGACGCGGCGGGCGAGCGCCCGGTCGCGGGTGACCAGCGCGGCGCTCCGCCCCTCCTCGTCGAGCGCCGCCCGCAGCCTGAGCGCGATGACGCCGGCCTCCTCCTGTGCTCCCGGGCAGTCGATGCGCTCGAGGTCGGCGAACGCCTCCTCGGGCGGCGGCGGTGTGTCGCGCCACGCATCGGTGGTCGCCGCCGGGTTGAGCGCCGTGAGCAGCGCGCGCGCGCGCCCCTGGTGGGTCGGTGCGACGCCCTCGGCGAGCGGCCAGTCGGCGACCGCCTCGCGCTCGACGCCCAGCCGTGCGAGCAGGCGCTTGAGGCCGAACTGCGGGTGGCTGTCGTCGATCGCCTCCCAGGTCGCGTCGTCGGCGTCGCGGTCGAGGCCCGGCAACACCACCTCGCCTGCGGGCAGGCGCGCGATCACGTCGAGCAGGTCGGCGGTCGCCGGAATGCTGCCGGTCGAGCCGGCGGCGATCACCGGATCGGCGGGCGGGGCCGCGCGCCAGCGCCCGGCGAGCCGCTCGAGCAGCAGGTTGCGCCGCTTTGCCGGGTCGACGACCCCGCGCTCGGCGAGGATCCCGGGCCAATGGACGGTGACGATCCCGAGGAAATCGAGCGTCTTCTGCCAGTGCTCGGCGTAGTCCTCGGGCACCAGCCCGGCCAGCGCGTCGAAGCCGAGGCGCTCGGTCTCGACCTGGTCGAGGAGGCGGGCGAGCGCGCCGGCGAGACGCACCGCCTGATCGGGGTGCTCGACCCCGCCGCGCGCGAGCACGAGCCGCGTGAGCACGAACCGTCTTTCGAGCTCGGAAATCGCCGGCGGCACCTCGGCGTCGGCGAAGGCTTCCTCGTCGGCGAGCGCGGCCTCGTCGGCGTCGACCTCGCCGAGCGGCGCGATGCGCGGCAGCAGGAGCGCGGCGCCGCCGCTTTGGCGCAGAAAGGCATCGCGCAGCGCCAGGCAGGCGCGGCGGGTGGGCACGAGCACGGTGGCGCGGGCGAGCGCCAGGGGCTCGGCGCCGTGGCGGGCGAGGAGCTCGGCGGCGAGCGCGTCGACGAAGGGCGCGCCCGGCGGGATGGTCGAGATCCTGGGCTGCGGCTCGACCATCGTATCAGGATGCGGCGAGCCAGCGCTCGGCGCGCGCGATGTCGGCGACCGTGCCGACATGGCACCAGCCGCCGTCGTGCGCAAGACCGAAGAGCCGCCCGCCGGCGAGCGCCCGGTCCCAAAGAAGGTTGTTCGAGAACGCGCCCTCCGGGAAGTCGGCGAAGAGCCGCGGGTGCATGATCTGCACGCTCATAAAGGCGAAGGGCGCGTGCGCCGCATCGCCGCGCCGGCGCATGCGGCCGTCGCCGTCGAGGAAGAAATCGCCGGCGCCGTGGAACCCCACCGCCCGCTCCATGGGCTCGAGCAGCAGAAGCGCGTCCATCGTCGCATCGTTCCACGCCGCGGCGAGGCGCTCCAGCGCCGGTCGCGCGCCGTCGCGCCACAGCGCATCGCTCGCCAGCACGTAGAACGGGTCGCCGCCGAGCTCGCCGAGCGCGTTGGCGACGCCGCCGCCGGTGTCGAGCAACGCGCTTTCGCGTGAGATCGTGACCGCCGGCCGCGCGCGCGCCGCGAGGTGGCGCTCGATCATCTCGCCGAGGTGCCAGACGTTGACCACGGCGCGGGCGACGCCGGCTTGTGCAAGGCGGTCGAGCGCGTGGTCGATGAGCGCCTTGCCGGCGACCTCGACGAGCGGCTTGGGCAGCGCGTCGGTGAGCGGACGCAGACGCTCGCCGCGGCCGGCGGCCAGCACCATGGCGGTCGCCGGCGTCACGCGCCGGGCCCCTCGGGCCGGCCGCGCCATCGGCTGGGCACGTGCGCGTCGAACCAGCCACGGACGGGGTCAAGTGCCGGGTGTGCGAGGTCGCGCTCGAGATGGCTCCACACGCGCGGCAGGTAGTCGAGGTACTGGGGTTTGCCGTCGCGCTTCCACAGCCGCGTGAAGATACCGACGATCTTGGCGTTGCGCTGCGCGCCGAGCACGGCGTAGGCGGCGGCGAAGGCGTCGTGGTCGATCCCCGGGCGCCGGGCGAGATAGCGCGCGATCGCCGCCGGGACCATCGCTTGCGCGACGTCGCGGCGCGCGTCCTCGAGGAGCGAAACGAGGTCGTAGGCGGCGGGGCCGATGACCGCGTCCTGGAAATCGAGCAGGCCGACCCGGCGCACGCCGTCGCGCCCGGGCAGCCACAACAGGTTGTCGGCGTGGTAGTCGCGCAGCACCAGCGTCTCGGGCCCGACGCGGGCGAGAGGGAATACCGCGTCCCATGCGGCGGTGTACGCGGCGCACACGGGCGCGGGGGTCGGCGCGCCGCTCATCGCGGGCAGGAACCAGTCGACCAGGAGGTCGGCCTCCTCGTGCAGGCGCGCATCGTCGTATGGCGGCACGTCGAGGCCGTCGGGCGCGGCGGCGTGGAGTTCGCCGAGCAGGTCGACCGCCGCCTCGTACAACGGCGTCTCGTCGCCGCCTTGCGCCAGCAGCCGGGAAAACAGATCGTCACCGAGGTCCTCTATCAGCAACAATCCGGCGTCCTCGTCGGCGGCGAGGATCGCGGGCGCGCTGAAGCCGCGGCCGGTGAGGTGGCGGGCGACGGCGACGAAGGGACGCACGTCCTCATGCGCTGGCGGGGCGTCCATGAGAACCGCGCCCCGGTCCTCGATGCCCACCCGTTCGTAGCGGCGGAACGATGCGTCGCCGGCGAGCGGCCGGCGCGTCGCGCCCGACCAGCCGTGAGCGGCGAGGAAGGCGGCGATCTCGGCGTCGCGTTCAGCCATCGTCGGCGATCCCGGCGAGGCGCCCGCGCCACACCCCATGGGCCTCGAGTTGCGCAATGCGGGCGTCGGGCGCCGCGCCTTGAACCAGCATCACGTCGAGCCGCTCGTCGGGGAGCAGCGGCCCCATCCGGTCGGGCCACTCGATGAGCGTGACGCCTTCGGCGAGCGCGTCGTCGAGTCCGAGCTCGATGACCTCCTCGGGCCGCTCTATGCGATAGAGGTCGAAGTGCCAGACGGTCACGGTTTCCAGCTCGTAGGTCTGCACCAGCGTGAAGGTCGGGCTCGGCACCTCGCAGGCGCCGCCCGCGAGCGTCTCGATGAGGTCGCGCGCGAGCGTCGTCTTGCCGGTGCCGAGCGCGCCGGCGAGCGCGATTACGTCGCCCGTCCGCACGACCTTCGCCAGCCGCGCGCCGAGCCGTCGCGTCGCCGCGCGGTCGGCAAGCGCGACCTCGGCGACGGCGGGGACGGCGTGGGGCGCGACCATGACGCCCCTTTTAGCGCCGGCGAGCATCGTTCCGCAACCGGGCGCCGCAAAGCCGACAGGGTTGCCAATCGCCGCGGCCGTCGTCATCCTACGCTGCGCGTCCACGCCATGCGGTAACGGATAACGGATGTCCTCCTCGCGCCACAGCACCGATATCGTCATCGTCGGCGCCGGCCCGGTCGGCCTGTTCACGGTGTTCGAGGCGGGCATGCTGCGCATGCGCTGCCACGTCGTCGACGTGCTCGACGAGATCGGCGGCCAGTGCACGGCGCTCTATCCCGAGAAGCCGATCTACGACATCCCGGGCTACCCGCGTCTCTCGGCGAGCGAGCTCATCGACCGGCTCGCCGAGCAGATGGCGCCGTTCGAGCCGGTCTACCACCTGGGCCAGCAGGTGACGTCGGTGGCGCCGGCGGACGGCGGCGGCTGGCGCGTCGGCACCGCGAAGGACGCCGCCATCGACTGCAAGGCGATCGTCGTCGCCGCCGGCTGCGGCGCCTTCGGCCCGCACCGCCCGCCGCTCGAGGGGATCGCGGCGTACGAGGGCAAGAGCGTGTTCTACATGGTGCGCCGGCGCGAGGACTTCCGGGACAAGCGCGTGGTCATCGCCGGCGGCGGCGATTCGGCGGTCGACTGGGCGCTGTCGCTGGCGGAGGTGGCTGCGCGCGTTTCGGTCGTCCACCGCCGGCCCAAGTTCCGCGGCGCCCCGGAGACGGTCGAGACGCTCAATCGCCTCGCCGCCGAGGGCCGGATCGACCTCGTGGTGCCGTTTCAGCTCGCCGGCCTCGAGGGCGAGGACGGCGTGCTCTCGGCGGTCGTGGTGCACGACTTCGACGGCGACACGCGGCGCATCGAGGCCGACGCGCTGCTGCCGTTCTTCGGCCTCGCCATGGAGTTGGGTCCGATCGCCGACTGGGGCGTCGAGCTCGAGCGCAAACACATCGTCGTCGAGCCCGAGACGAGCCAGACGAGCGTTCCCGGCATCTTCGCCGTCGGCGACATCGTCACCTACCCGGGCAAGCTCAAGCTCATCCTCACCGGCTTCTCGGAAGCCGCGATGGCGGCGCACGCGATCCATCCGCTCGTCTACCCCGACCAGGAGCTGCACTTCGAGTACTCGACGACCAAGGGCGTGCCCGGCGTGGGCGACGGTGAGGCGCAGGCCTCGCGCGGCTAGCGGAGAACCGTGTACCGCTTGCGAAGCCCTACCCGGTCAGCCGGCGCGGCCCGCCGCGGCCTGTGCGTCAGCCTCGACGGGGAGGCGGCAGGTGACGCGCGTTCCGGCACCCGGCTCGGAGGCGAGCTCGACCGTGCCGCCGTGGAGCTCGGCGAACGACTTGACGAGCGACAGCCCGAGGCCGCCGCCGTGGCGCCTGGCGCGCGCCTCCTTGCCGCGCCAGAACTTGTCGAACACGCGCGGCTGGTCCTCAGCGGCGATGCCGACGCCGGTATCGGAGACCGAGATGACGACGCTGCCCTCGTCGCGCCACGCCTCGAGCGTCGCCTTGCCGCCCGGCGGGGTGAACTCGATCGCGTTGCTCAAGAGCTGGAACACCATCTGCTTGATGCGCCGCTCGTCGCCGACGATCTCGCCGAGGCTCTGCGGGCAGCGGAACTCGATCGTGACGTCGCCGGCGCGAATGCGCTGCTGGGTGAGGTCGAGCATGTGCGCGAGCAATGCGTCGAGGTCGAAGCGCGCGACCTCGAGCTGCATGTAACCGGCCTCGATCGAGGCGAGGTCGAGGATGTCGTTGATCAGCAGCAGGAGGTGGTTCGAGGCGTCGAGAATGCCGGCGACATACTCGCCCTGACGCTCGTTGAGCTCGCCGAAGTAGGCGCGCGAGAGCATCTCGCTGAAACCGATGATGGTGTTGAGCGGCGTGCGCAGCTCGTAGGAGACGTTGGCGAGGAACTCGGTCTTCAGGTGGTCCGCCGCCTCGAACGCCTCGGCGCGCTCGCGCAGCGCGTGCTCGACCCGGGCGCTGTCGGTGACGTCGATATAGGTCATCAGCGTCGCCCCGTCAGGGAGCGGCACGCTGGCCCATTCGAGCACCGAATCGTCGCGCCGCTCGAGGCGCTCGAATCGCGCCTTGCGCTCGGTGGTCCGCGCAATGACGTTGGCCTTGTGGGTCTCCCAGTCGTCGCCGTAGTCGTAGAGCCCCTTGGTCTTCTCTAGCACCTCGGCGATGTGGGGCTCGCCCTCGAGGTCGGCGGGCTCGAGCTGCCACAGCCGGGCAAAACCCGAATTGCTCAGCTTGAGCCGGCCGTCGCTGCCGAACAGCGCCACCCCTTCGTAGAGGTTGTCGAGCGTCGCCCGCTGGACCGCGAGCAGCGTGTTGAACGAGCTCTCGAGCGCGAGCACGTCGGTGACGTCCTCGTAGGTGTGAAGGATGCCGCCGAAGGGGTGCGGCGTGGTCACCATGCGCAGCGTGTTTCCGTTGGGAAGATGAAGCAGCTCCTCGCGGGCCTCGATCGCATCGGTGAACAGCGCCTCGCGCTTGCGCTTGAAGGCGGGGAAGTCGGGCACCTCGGGAAGGCGGCGTTTGACGCGCAGCGCCTCGAGGACCTCGCCGAATAGCGGTTCGCCGTTGAGCCAGTCCTCGTCGAGCCCCCACAGGCTGGCGTAGGCGCCGTTGAAGAACTTGAGCTGCTTGTCGGGCCCGTAGATGGCGATCGCGATGCCGAGCCGCTCGAGCACCTCGGTGTGCGCGTCGATGTGCTGGGCGAGGTCGCGGTTGGCGTTCTCGAGGTCGGTGGTGTCCCATGCGACGCCAACCGTGCCTTCGGCGAGCGGCGTTTCGGTGACGTTGAGCAGCCGGCGCGCGCCGTCGACGACGATGTGATGGGCGGCGGTACGCGCCGCCTTTTCGCTGCACGCCCGCTCGGCCAGCGCGCGCGCCTGCGCCCGCTCGACCTCGGCGACGAGCTCGACGCCGTCGCCGGCGAGCGCCGTCACGCGGTCGGTCTCGACGATGTCGGCGTAGATCTTGTTGCAGTACGCGAGCGACAGGTCACGGTTGCGACACCACACCGGCAACGGCAGGGCGTCGAGGATGTCGTGCAGGCGGTCGCGCTCGGCGCGCACGCGATCGATCGCGACGGCGAGGTCGCTCACGTCGCTGAACCACAGGACGATCGCGCGCGTCTCTCCGCTGTCGTCGCAAAGCAGCCGCCCTTCGGCCCGGAACCGGCGCGTCCCTTCGGCGTCGGCCACCATCGTCGCGAAGCTCGTGCCGTCGGCGCGCAGCGCGGCGAGCGCCTCGCTCAGGCGTTCGGAGTCCTTGGCGTCGAGCCGTTCGACGATCGGATTGAAGCCGGCCTCGTCGTCGGGCACCCCGAACAGCGCGCCGAGCTGCGGCGAGCGCTGTTCGTCGCCATCGAGCGTCCAGACGTACCAGGCGTCGGGGGCGTTGGCGAGCAGCGACGCGGAGGTTACGCCCGCGCCCTCGGGAGCGGCGTGGCGCGCGCGGCTGCGCGCCGCCGCGGTGACGCCGAAACCGGCGGCGAGATCGAGCACGGCGAGGACGCCGAAGACGACGGCGAACCAGGTCGACCCTTTCGCCGCGGCGACCACCGCCGCGCCGGCGGCGACGACGGTCATCAGACCGAAGAGCGCGGCCCAGCCATGGGTCGCCCGCTTGTGCTGTCGATTGTCAGACACGACAGCCTTGTTGTAGCCGATGTTGCCGACGGACACTATCGCCCCCGACGTCAGTACCGGTAGCGGTCCGCCTTGTATGGGCCTTCCACGGCGATGCCGATGTAGTTGGCCTGCTTCTCGGTGAGCCGCGTCAGATTGACCCCGAGCTTCGCCAGGTGCAGCGCCGCGACCTTCTCGTCGAGATGCTTGGGCAGGACGTAGACCTTGCGCTCGTAATCGTCCGAATGGTTCCACAGCTCGATCTGCGCCAGCACCTGGTTGGTGAACGAATTGCTCATGACGAAGCTGGGATGGCCCGTGGCGCAGCCGAGGTTCACCAGCCGGCCCTTGGCGAGCACGATGAGGCGCTTGCCGTCGGGGAACTCGACCTCGTCGACCTGCGGCTTGACCTCGCTCCAATTCATGTTGTCGAGCGCGGCGATCTGGATCTCGCTGTCGAAATGGCCGATGTTGCAGACGATGGCGCGGTCCTTCATGGCCCGCATGTGATCGAGGGTGATGATGTCGACATTGCCGGTGGCGGTGACGAAGATGTCGCCGACGGGCGCCGCGTCGTCCATGGTCACCACCTGGTAGCCTTCCATCGCCGCCTGCAGCGCGCAGATGGGGTCGATCTCGGTGATCATCACGCGCGCGCCCTGGCCGCGCAGGCTCGCCGCCGAGCCCTTGCCGACCTCGCCGAAGCCGCACACCACCGCCACCTTGCCGGCGAGCATCACGTCGGTGGCGCGCTTGATGCCGTCGATCAGGCTCTCGCGGCAGCCGTAGAGGTTGTCGAATTTCGACTTGGTCACCGAATCGTTGACGTTCATCGCCGGCGCCAGCAGCGTACCGGCGCGCTCCATCTCGTAGAGGCGGCGGACGCCGGTCGTCGTCTCCTCGGAAAGCCCGCGCACCTCGGCCATGAGATCGGCGTGCTTTTCGTGCATGGTCAGCGTCAGGTCACCGCCGTCGTCGAGCAGCATGTTGGGGCGCCAGCCGTCGGCGCCGGTGATGGTCTGCTCGACGCACCACTCGTACTCCTCCTCGGTCTCGCCCTTCCAGGCGAAGACCGGCACGCCCGTCGCCACGATCGCTGCAGCCGCGTGGTCCTGGGTCGAGAAGATGTTGCACGAGCTCCAGCGCACCTCGGCGCCGAGCTCGCGCAGCGTCTCGATCAGCACCGCCGTCTGGATCGTCATGTGCAGGCAGCCGACGACGCGCGCGCCGGCGAGCGGCTTGGCGTCTCCGTGCTCCTCGCGCAGCGCCATCAGGCCCGGCATTTCGGTCTCGGCGATGTTGATTTCCTTGCGGCCCCAGTCCTTCAGCGAAATGTCGGCGACCTTGTAGTCGGTAGGCTCGGGCATCGATGTCTCCTGAGGAAGTTCGGCTGGTCGCGCCGCGCCGCGTCACGCGGCGGCAATATAGGCGATTCGTGCGGTGTGTCCAGTTTGGGGCAGGGCTCACACCGCGGCGCTGAAGTCGTCGAGCAGGGCGGCGATGACGCCTGAATCCGACTGCTCCATGATGGCCTGCGCGCGCCGCGTCGCCTCTTCGAGATGGAGGCCGCGGATGCGCTGCTTGACGAGCGGCAGGCTGGTCGCCGACATCGACAGCTCGCGAATGCCGAGGCCGAGGAGCAGCGGCGTAAAGCGCGGATCGCCCGCGACCTCGCCGCACACGTTCACCGGCAGGCGCGCCCTGAGCGCCGCCTCGGTGGAGAACTGGATCAGCCGCAGCACCGCCGGGTGCAGGGGGTCGTAGAGCGACGCGACCTGCTCGTCGCCGCGGTCGATGGCCAGCGTGTACATGGTCAGGTCGTTGGTGCCGATCGAGAAGAAATCGCACACGCGCGCCAGGCTGTCGGCGGCGAGCGCCGCGCCCGGAACCTCGATCATGGCGCCGATCGGCGGCAGCGGGTCGGCGATCGCCACTCGGCGTTGCGTGAGCCGGCGCACGACCTTGTCGAAGACGTCGCGCGCCTTGCGCATCTCGGCCACGGTGCCGATCATCGGCAGCAGGATCTGGATCGGGCCGAGGGCGCCGACGCGCAGCATGGCCGCGAACTGGTTCTCGAGGAGCGGCCGCACCTTGAGCGAAAGCCGGATCGCGCGCAGGCCCAGCGCCGGGTTGACGCTGTGGGGGATGTGTCCGGCGACCGAGTAGGCGAGCTTGTCGCTGCCCGCATCGAGCGTGCGCACGGTCACCGGGCGCCCCTCCATGCCTTCGACGATCTCCCTGAGCGCCGCAAACTGCTCGTCCTCGCTCGGCGGCTCTTCGCGGTTCATGTACATGAACTCGGTGCGCAACAGCCCGACTCCACTGGCGCCGGCGTTGATCGCGCCCTCGATCTCGCCCGGCAGTTCGAGGTTGGCCTTGAGCGCGATCTCGATGCCGTCGCGGGTGACGGCCGGCAGGTCGCGCAGGCCGGCGAGCCGGCGCTGCTGGCGCTCGAGCTCGGCGCGGCGCGCCTCGTAGTGGGTGAGCGTCGCCGGCGTCGGATTGACCACCACGCGCCCGGCGCCGCCGTCGATCACCACGTTGTCCCCGGTGCGCACCTTTTCGACGAGGCCGGGAATGCCGATCACCGCGGGCAGCCCGAGCGAGCGCGCCATGATCGCGGTGTGCCCCTGCACGCCGCCGAGCGCGGTGGCGAAGCCGGCAACGCGGTGCGGGTCCATCAGCGCGGTATCCGCCGGCGTCAGCTCGTCGGCGATGATGACGCTGCTCTCGGGAAGGTCCGAGAACGCCTGGTAGGGCACCTCCATGAGGCTGCGCAACAACCGCGCGCCGACGTCGCGGACGTCCTGTACGCGGGCCGAGAGGTAGTCGTCCTCCATCGCCGCGAACGCATGGGCGATCTCGCTCAGCTCCTCGGCGACGGCAGCCTCGGCGTTGATCGCCCGCTCGGCGATGCGGCGGTCGACGCCGCGCACGAGCCGCGAGCCGGTGAGCATCTGGGCGTGCGCCTCCAGGAGATAGCCGAGCTCCTCGGCGGCGCTGCCGGGAAGCGCCGCCGCCTTGGCGCCCAGCCTTTCGAGCTGGGCCCTGGCGCGCTTTACCGCTGCGTCGAAGCGTTCGCGCTCGGCCGCGACCGCGTCGGCGTCGATCGAGTGCTTGGGCACGTCGACGATGCCGGGCTCGACCACGTGCGCCGGGCCGATGGCGACTCCGGCGGCGACGCCGGCCCCGCGCAGGGTCTGTTCGGCGGCGCTGTCGTCGCTCGGTGCCGTTCCGCTGGCCATGGCCCGCCTCAGCTCTCCTCGAACTTGGCGGCGACGAGGCCGGCGAGCGCGGCGAGCGCCTCCTCGGCGTCGCCGCCGCTCGCTGCCAGCTCGATCTCGCAGCCGAGCCCCGCCGCCAGCATCATTAGCCCCATGATCGAGCGCCCCGAGACCACGGTGCCGTCCTTGTGCACGGTGACGTCGGCCTCGAAGCGGCCCGCGACCTGCACGAACTTGGCGGCGGCGCGGGCGTGCAGGCCGCGCTCGTTCTCGATGACGATGGTGCGGCGGACGATGGCGCCCGTCGCGGCGTCGGCGCCTTCGGTCGAGGTCATTTCTGTCCGGCGAGGAGGGCGCTGGCGACGTTGATGTATTTGCGGCCGGCCTCCTGGGCGCTGGCCACGGCCTCGGCCAGGGTCTCGCTCGCTCGCGTGCCCGCCAGCTTGATCAGCATC
>JAZFVR010000054.1:0-5056 GCA_036447835.1 Alphaproteobacteria bacterium
CCGAGACCCGGTCGAGCTCATCGTCTTCGACCGCCAGTTCGAACAAGGCGGTCGCATAGCGCCCGGCAAGGCCCGTTACACCGCTTGAATCCTTCGCCACGCAGGATGTCCTGAATGTCCCCCTTGACGGGTAAATTATTGGAAACAGGCGTTTCTTTCAACAAGACGCCAAGCCAGGCAGAAGCCAGGCCCGACGCGGCGGATAGGTAACATAGGACCCTTTGCGATGCAACCGGACTCCGCCGCCCGAAGCGCGGTGCGAATCGCGCCTTCGTTCAAAGAAAACTGTAAGGGTCGACGTCGACCTGGACGCGCACGCCGCCCCTCGGCTTGACGCGCGCCAGCCACTCGCGCAGCAGGCGCTGCACGGGTGCTGTGCGCGGCGCCTTCAACAGCAGCCGGTAGCGGTGGCGCCCGCGCAGCAGGGAAAGCGGCGCCGGCGCCGGTCCCAGGGTCTCGATGCCGTCTCCCTTGGGGGCGCTTGCCGCAAGCGCCCGCGCCGTCGCCTGCACCGCTTCGAGCGCCGGGCCCGAGACGATCAGCGCGGCGAGGCGGCCGAACGGCGGCATCGCGCGCGCCCGGCGATCCTCGGCCTCGCGGGCGATGAAGGCGTCGCGGTCGCCGGCGATCAGTGCCTGCATCACCGGATGGTCGGGCATGTAGGTCTGGATGAGGACGCGCCCCGGGTGGCCGGCGCGGCCGGCGCGGCCCGCCACCTGGTGGAGGAGCTGGTAGGTGCGCTCGGTGGCGCGCAGGTCGCCGCCGGCCAGCCCGAGGTCGGCGTCGACCACGCCGACGAGCGTCAGCAGCGGGAAGTGATGGCCCTTGGCCATGATCTGGGTGCCGATGAGCACGTCGATCTCGTGCGCCGAGACGCGGCGCACCAGCTCGGCCGCGGCGTTCGGGCCGGTGAGCGTGTCGCTCGCCATCACCGCGAGGCGCGCGTCGGGAAAATCCGCCGTGAACTCCTCGGCGAGGCGCTCGACCCCGGGGCCGCAGGCGGCGAAGCGATCCTCGGCCTGGCACTCGGGGCAGCTATCGGGGAGGCGCGTCGAATGGCCGCAGTGGTGGCACTGCAGGCGGCCGAAGTGGCGGTGCTCGACGAGCCAGGCCGAGCAGTTGGGGCACCCCATGCGGTGTCCGCAGGCGCGGCACAGGGTGAGCGGCGCGTAGCCGCGGCGGTTGAGGAACAGCATCGCTTGCTCGCCGGCGGCAAGGGTCTCCGAAAGCGCCCCGCCGAGCGCCGGCGACAGCCAGCGTCCGGCGGGAAGCGCCGCCGCCCGCATGTCGACCGCCTCGATCGCCGGCAGGCGCGCGCCGCCGTGGCG
Organism: Alphaproteobacteria bacterium; assembly: GCA_036447835.1. Taxonomy (GTDB): domain Bacteria; phylum Pseudomonadota; class Alphaproteobacteria; order JAAXGF01; family JAAXGF01; genus JAZFVR01. Next base: position 1,329 of record JAZFVR010000054.1, read on the forward strand.
GTCGGGCAGGTGCAGCCGGTCGTAGCGGCCAACCTCGACGTTGACCACGGTCTCGAGGGACGGCGTCGCCGAGGTCAGCACGACGGGCACCGCCTCGAGCCGGGCGCGCACCACCGCCATGTCGCGGGCGTGGTAGACGACGCCGTCCTCCTGCTTGAACGAGGCGTCGTGCTCCTCGTCGACGACGATCAGCCCGAGCTCGGGAAACGGCAGGTAGAGCGCCGAGCGCGCGCCGACCACCACCCGCGCCTCGCCCGTCGCCACCGCACGCCAGGTGACGCGGCGCTGGGCCCGGGTGAGGTCGGAGTGCCACTCGGCGGGGCGGGCGCCGAAGCGCTCGGCGAAGCGCCCCAGCCACTGGGCGCCGAGCGCGATCTCGGGCAACAGCACGAGCACCTGACGGCCGGCCTCGAGCGCGCGCGCGATGGCGGCGAAATAGACCTCGGTCTTGCCGGCGCCGTTGACGCCGTCGAGCAGGGTGACGGCGAAGCGCCCGGCGGCGACCCTGGCGGCGAGGGCCTCGGCCGCAACCGCCTGGTCGGCAGACAGCACGGCCCCGGGCCGGTCCCAGTCGGGCACGGCGAGAACGGGCCCGGCCGGCAGCGCCACCGCCTCGAGCGCGCCGGTGTCGGCGAGCCCACGCACCACCGAGGGGCTGACCCCGGCGGCGCGCGCGAGCTCGGCGGCCGGGCGCGCCGGGCCTTGGGCGACCTCGGCGAGCACCCGGGCGCGGGTGGCGGTGAGCCGCGCCGGCTGGCGATCGCCGCGCCGGTAGCCGACGCGCGGTCGCGAACGCTCGAGCGCCTCGGGCACGCTCATCGCCATGCGCAGCACCGCGCCCGGCGGCGCCAGCGTGTAGCCGGCGACCCAGTCGACGAAGCGCATGAGCGCCGCGCCCAGGGGCGGAGCGTCGACGCGGCCGCGCACGTCCTTGAGCTTCTCGCGGGCGATGCGGCCGCCGGCCTCGCCCCACACCACGCCGAGCACCTCGCGGCGCCCCAGGGGCACGCGGACGAAGGCGCCGGGCGGGGCGTCGAGGCCCGCCGGCAACCGGTAGTCGTAGGCCTCGCTCAGCGGCAGGGGCAGGAGCACGCTCAGCCGCCTCTCGGCCGCCGATTCGGGCCCGGGCCTGCCGCTTGAACTGGTGCAGGGCGTCGGCATGGGCTACACTGTGTCTGTCGCGGCGCGACGCTGCAAGCCTGCGGTGATGCGCCGGAAGATACCGTCCAAGAGGGGGCGACCGGACGCGCATGAAGTTCTTCATCGACACCGCCGACGTCGCGGAGATACGCGACCTCGCGGCGACCGGCCTGCTCGACGGCGTGACCACCAACCCGTCGCTGGTGGCCAAGACCGGGCGCGACTTCTTCGACGTGCTGAGCGAGATCTGCGCCGTCGTCGACGGCCCGGTAAGCGCCGAGGTGACCGCGCTCGAGACCGACGACATGGTCGCCGAGGGCCGCAAGCTCGCCGCCGTCGCCTCCAACATCACGGTCAAGGTGCCGCTCACCTGGGACGGGCTCAAGGCATGCCGCAGCCTCAGCCAGGGCGGCATCCACGTCAACGTCACCCTGTGCTTCTCGGCGGCGCAGGCGATCCTCGCCGCCAAGGCGGGGGCGCGCTTCGTCTCGCCCTTCGTCGGCCGGCTCGACGACATGGGCCAGGACGGCATGGCGCTCATCGCCGACATGCGCAAGATTTACGACAACTACCCGGACAGCTTCGCCACCGAGATCCTGGTCGCCTCGATCCGCCACCCCATGCACGTGGTCGAGGCGGCGCTCCTCGGCGCCGACGTCGCCACCGTGCCGCCCAAGGTGCTGCGCCAGCTCGTCAGCCACGCGCTCACCGACAAGGGCATCGACGCCTTCCTCGCCGACTGGAAGAATACCGGTCAGGCGATCATCGACCAATAGCCCGGATGGATCGGCGCGCCATGGCGACACCCTCCGACACCGCCGCTCTCAGTGACGACCTCGCGCTCAGCGACGGCCAGGTGATCGCGTTCCTCAGGCGCCATCCCGATTTTCTCGCCAAGCACCCCGAGCTGCTGCACGTGCTGACGCCGCCGTCGCACGTCAACGGCGACGGCGTGATCGACATGCAGACCTTCATCATCGAACGGCTGCGCAGCGAGATCGCCCGCCTCAAGGAGCAGCAGAACGCGCTCGTGGCGACGAGCCGCAGCAGCCGATCGAGCCAGGCGCAAGTGCACGGGGCGGTGATCTCGATGCTCGGCGCCACCACCTTCGAGCACCTGATCGAGGTGGTGACGGTCGATTTCCTGCGCGCGCTCCACGTCGACGTGGTCGCGCTCTGCGTCGAGAACCGCGGCGGCACGGAGCCGTGCACCCACACCGGCGTCCACTGCCTCAAGCCGGGCACGGTCGACGCCATCATGGGGCGCGACCGCGACATCGTGCTCGCCGCCGAGGCCACCGCCGACGAGCGCGTGTTCGGCTCGGGCGCCGGGCTCGTGCGCTCCGAGGCGCTGGTAAGGCTCAGGCTGCGTCGCGACGGCCCGTGCTGCCTCCTGGCGCTGGGCTCGCGGCAGCCGGGCAAGTTCCGCGACGGTCAGGCGACCGAGCTGTTCGCCTTCCTCGCCCGCGCGCTCGAGCACTGCCTGCGCGCGTGGCTCGACCTGCCGGCGTGAACCGGAGTATCCCGCCCTTAACGTAATCTTGCACAGTCGGCGTTTTTATCGCCCCATCTCTTCCCCGTCGAAGGGGGACGGAGCAGCGACCCGGCAACGCGACGGAACCCCAATCACCAGCGACCATCCGCCCGACCGTGAACGTCTTGTGCCTGCCATGGGTGACGACCCGCTGAGCGCCTATCGCGCGCTGGTGCGCGCAGGCGCGCTCGATCGCGACCCGGCGCAGGAGCTCGCCGCCGAGAAGCTCAACCTGCTGCATCGCAGGCTGGCGCATTACCGCCCGCCCGAGTCGAGGGGCGCCGGCCTGTTCGCGCGCCTCGGGTTCGGCGACGGCCGCGCGGCAGCCGGCGACCCGCCGCAGGGGCTCTATCTCTTCGGTGGCGTCGGGCGCGGCAAGTCGATGATCATGGACCTGTTCTTCGAGCGCGCGCCGATCGCGCGCAAGCGCCGCGTCCACTTCCACGCCTTCATGCTCGAGGTGCAGGCGCGGCTCAACGAATGGCGCCGCGAGGGCCGCGAGTCGCAGACGCGCATCGGCGCCGACCCGATCCCGCCGGTGGCGGGCGGGTTCGCCGCCACGGCGTGGCTGCTCTGCTTCGACGAGTTCCAGGTCAACAACCCCGCCGACGCGCTCATCCTCGACCGCCTGTTCGGCGCGCTGTTCGACCGCGGCGTGGTGGTGGCGACGACCTCGAACGTGGCGCCCGGCGACCTCTACGCCGGCGGCCTCAACCGCGACCGCTTCCTGCCCTTCATCGAGCGCCTGCAAAGCCGCCTCGACGTCATGGAGCTCGACGCCGGCACCGACTACCGGCGCGGGCGTATCGACGGCATGCCCGTCTACTTCACGCCGCTGGGAAAGGCCTCGGACGGCGCGCTCGACAAGGCCTTCGCGGCGCTCACCGACGGCGCCGCGGGCGCCGCCGACGAGATCGTGCTCGCCGGGCGCAGCGTGGCGGTGCCGTGCGCGGCGAACGGCGTGGCGCGCTTCGCCTTCGCCGATCTTTGCGAAAAGCCGCTGGGCGCCGCCGATTACCTCGCCATCGCCGGGCTCTACCACACGGTGGTCGTG
>JAZFVR010000055.1:0-2867 GCA_036447835.1 Alphaproteobacteria bacterium
TGCAACAACGCCGGTCACGCGGCGCTCGGCTATGCGCTCGGCACCTCGACCGTCGGCTTCGACCCGCGCACGGCGAAGGACGCCGAATGCATCGTCGTCTGGGGGGCGAACCCCTCGGCCTCGGCGCCGCACGCGCACAAGCACTGGCTCAGGGAAGCGCCCGGCACGGTGATCGCGATCGATCCCATCCGCCACGCGACCGCCGAGGCCGCCGATTTGCACCTGCAGCCGTTCCCCGGCAGCGACGCGGCACTCGCCTTCGCCCTCCTGCACGTCATCCGGCGCGACGGCCTCATCGACGGCGACTTCGTCGCCAGGTACACGCTCGGCTGGGACGAGGTCGAGCCCGTGGTCGCCGGTTGCGATCCGGCGTGGGGCGAGGCGCAAACCGGCGTGCCGGCGGCGCTGATCGAGGAGGCGGCACGCGCCTACGGTGCCGGCCCGTCGCTGCTGTGGCTCGGCCAGGGGCTGCAGCGCCAGGCGAGGGGCGGCAACGTGTTCCGCGCCTGCGCCATGCTGCCGGCGGTGACCGGCAACTTCGCCAGGCCCGGCGCCGGTCTCTACTACCTCAACGGCGGCGCGCGACGCGGCATCGACGGCGCCTACCTCGCGGCCACGCACCTCGGCGACGGCAACCCCGATCCGCTCAGCCACATGGACCTCGCGGCGCGTCTCGAGGACCGCGAGGCGAGCCGCGCGCTGGTTTCGTGGAACATGAACGTCGCCGCCTCGGGCCCCGAGCAGCGCCGCCTGCACCGGGCGCTCGCGCGCGACGACCTGTTCACCGTGGTCGTCGACCTGTTCGCCACCGACACCGCCGGGTTCGCCGACGTGGTGCTGCCGGCGGCGAGCTTCCTCGAGTTCGACGATCTGGTGTCGTCGTACTTCAATCTCACCATCTCGGCCCAGGCCAAGGCCGCCGAGCCGATCGGCGAGTCTCTGCCGAACCAGGAGATCTTCCGCCGCCTCGCGCGCGCCATGGGCTATAGCGAGCCCGAGCTCTACGAGAGCGACGCCGACATCATCGCCAACGTGCTGCGCCAGGTCGGCTTGGACGGCGGCTTCGAGGCGCTGGCCGAGAAGGGCACCGCGACGCTTTACGCCGAGCCGGTGATCCAGTTCGCGGACATGAAGCTGTCCACGCCGAGCGGGCGCATCGAGATCGCCAGCGCGCGCGCCGAATCGCGCGGCCACCCGCGCCTGCCCGAGCCGCACGCCGACCCGCGGCCCGCGGACGGCCGCCTGCGGCTGCTGTCTCCGGCGTCGCCGTGGCTGATGAACGATAGCTACGCCAACGACGCGCGCATCGCCGAGCGCCTCGGCGCCGCCACGGTGGCGCTCCATCCCGACGACGCCGCGGCGCGCGGGCTCGCCGAGGGCGACGCGGTGCGGCTCGCCAACGCGACCGGCAGCATCGCGCTCGCGGTGACGGTGAGCGATGCGGTGCCGCGCGGGGTGGCGCTCAGCCACAAGGGGCGCTGGCCCGGGCGCGAGGGGGGACGGGCGAACGTCAACGTCCTCACCCCGGGGGTCAAGACCGACATGGGCGCGAGCACCTGCGTGCACGGCGTCGAGGTCGACGTGACGCCGGCCTAGGTCGTGTACCCCTAAGCGACGATCGGGTTCGCGAGGATGCGTTTGGTCCCCTTACCGGATGAGAGCGGACTCTTGGCTGAACACCCGCCTTCTTCTGCCCATAGCCATTTTCGGACGTTCACCAGCGCGCCAGAACCGGACGTATTTTGGTAGCCCGAATCGAAAATCCTTACTCCAACCGGGAGACGCATGACCGCGAACTCTTCAGATAGCCTCTAGGGGCGTCGCGTTGTCGAGCGTTGCTCTCGACTACGCACGCTACTTTTCCGGTACCTGTCCCATAAAGAATGGTAGTTTCACATCGAGGAGATCGGGGACTTTGATGGTGATCGGCGTCCCGTCCTCCATGCGCAATCCGAGGTGTCGTTTGACGAACACATTCATGCAACCCATTGATAGAGCGATGATGTGACCAGCTACATAATCGCGGTCGGCTATGATTTTCTCGTATCCCGCAGCTTTATCAGGATTGACCTCGGCAATCATTGCGTGGCCTGCGACCATCTCCGACAGGTAATAAAGCGAGTTCCCATCAGTCTCACTGAGATAGATTTTCCAATCATCATCATCCGGAATACCGGGCATCGCAGCATTTAGTCGATCGCTCGGATAGTGAAAGACGTACTGATTGCGGAGCGTCGCTACGTACGGGTTCTGGGCAAAGAATTTACCAAGCTCGGCGCGTGCCTCTTTTGCTTTCGGCGAAAAATCCGGCTCGTAGTCGCGTCCAAGAGGGCTCTGAAAGAATAATTGCTGAAACAGCTTGTTCCATGCCTCAAACATTTTGGCGATCATCAGGCGTGCAATGAAACTCGCTTGCACGACATACGCCTTCTTTTCGATCCCCTCCGTATCTCTATTGAATACCTCGATGGCGAGGGCGATCTTGTTGAGAATGATGATCTCGTTGCAGGCAAAGCCGAGCAATACGAAGAACATCCGCTCACGCTCGTCAATGTCCATCAGCGCCGTTTTGGGGATGGTGAACTCGTATACGGTTAGGTCCGACTGTTTATCCATCTTCCCTGTCCCGATGCCGTGTGATCCCAAAGGCAGAACATATACATGATTGTCACAGACCCCGTGACCACAATTATCCGCTCCGGGTCACAAGCCAACATACCGGGCCTAAAGCGGAGGACCTAGCGCGGGGCGTGGACGGCGGCGGCGCCGGTCAGGCGGCGCCTTTGAACCGATTCACATCGTTCCCGAACTGCGACCAGCCAGGACGCTTTTCACTACTGAAATAGTCCAGCTTCCGGCCTGGGCAG
>JAZFVR010000056.1:0-5038 GCA_036447835.1 Alphaproteobacteria bacterium
AATCCCGGTTGCGTCAAGGGGTTTGGGCGCTTGCCGGAGGTCGCGGGCGCAACGCGGCGAGCCGCCTAGGAGCCTGTCCGGGTAATGGTCACGGGCTGCACCGCGTTTTCGAGGCCTCGGGCTAGGATGGCGTTGCGCCGCGATGCTGGGCTGCGATCGCCGAGCGACGGCAGACGACGTCCCGGGGCCTCGAAAACGCGGCCCGTTCGGGTCGCCCCGGGAGGCGCGATCGCGGCGTCGCGAAGGCTTGACGATGCTCCGGCATCGCCGGCGCCTCCGCTCCTGGCACTCGCGCATCCTGGGTCGATGCAGACCATGACCATTGCTCGGATAGGCTCCTATAGGCTGAACCGTTCGCCCAGGTAAACCCGCCTGACGTCCTCGTGGGCGACGATTTCCGAGGGCGCGCCCTCCATAAGCACCATGCCGTCATGGAGGATGTACGCGCGGTCGATGATATCGAGCGTCTCGCGCACGTTGTGCTCGGTGATCAGCACCCCGATGCCGCGGTGCTTGAGATGCGAGATGAGCTCGCGGATGTCGCCGACGGCGATGGGATCGATGCCGGCCAGCGGCTCGTCGAGCAGCATGAAGCTCGGTTGCGTCGCCAGCGCGCGGGCGATCTCGACGCGGCGGCGCTCGCCGCCGGAAAGCGCCAGCGCCGGCGCCCGCCTGAGATGGCTGATCGAGAACTCGGCCAGAAGATCGTCGAGCATCGCCTCGCGGCGCTCGCGGATCGGCTCGACCACCTCGAGCACGGTGCGAATGTTGTTCTCGACCGAGAGGCCGCGGAAGATCGAGGCCTCCTGGGGCAGATACCCGATACCCAGCCGGGCGCGGCGGTACATCGGCAGCTCGGTGATGTCGTGCCCATCGAGCATGATGGTGCCGTAGTCGGGCGCGATGAGCCCGGTGATGAGGTAGAAGCACGTCGTCTTGCCGGCGCCGTTGGGGCCCAGCAGGCCCACCGCCTCGCCGCGCTGCACCGACAGGCTCACGTCGCGCAGCACGGGGCGGCGGCGGAACTCCTTGCCCATGTTGCGGGCGACGAGGCCCGGATTGTCGGCGACCAGACGCGGCCCGATCTCCTCGCTTACCGTGATGCTCGCCACCCAGTGCGCGGGCCCCGGCGGCTTGGGCCTCTTGCCCGGTTTCTTTCCTGCGTCGGCCATCGCGGTCACTGCGGCTCGGATTGAGGCACGAACAGCGCCTTCACCCGCTCGCCGCCGCCGCTTTCCATCTTGCTCTTGCCTGTCACGAGGTTCAGCGTCAGGTGGTTGCCCTTGATGACGTTCTCCCCCCGGGTAAGCACGACCGAGCCCGTCAGCTCGATCATGTCGGCGTCGACGTTGTAGACACCCCGGTCGCCCTGCGCCATCTCGCTGGGCGACGACAGGAACACGTTGCCTTCGGCGTCGATCCGCGACACCGTATTCTCGCCGTTGTCGCCTCTGCGGTAATGGACCGTGAGCTGGTCCGCCCGCAGGTTGAGCTCGCCCTGTACGGCGTCGACGTTGCCACGGAAGATCGCCGTCTGAAGGTCCTGCTGCACCTCGAGGCTGTCGGCCGAAATTTCGATCGGCAGGCTGGTGTCGTATCCCTCACCGGGGTCGACCTGGGAGCGCGCCGGCGCGGCGAGCGCCGCGAGCCCGACGGCCAAGGCGATGGCTGTGCCCGCCCGGCGCCATGGCAGCCGCGGCCTGCGTGCGGCGGTCATCGCGCTTCAGCTCCCCGACTTGGGATAGAGGACGAGGCGGACCCGGCCCTCGAAGCGGATCGAGCCGCGGTCACGGTCGAGACGGAACGAATCGGCGTTGAGGATTCCGAACGGCCCCTGACCCTCGATCGCCGAGTTGCCGCGCGCAATGCTCGTGCGCAGGTCGATCTCGGCGCGCTCGGTGCGAAACTCGTAGCCTTCGTCGAAGAAGATGCTCACGGCGCCGTCGAGCAACAGCGTCTCGTCGCTCTGGCGCAGGGTGCCGCTGTCGGCGGTCAGCGCCAGCCAGGAGCCATCCGAGAGCATGATGTCGGCCTTGGGCGAGGTAAAGCGGACGATATCCGACTGGGGGTCGTCCTGGATCACCGAATCGGCGGTCACCGTGAACGGCTGGTTCCGGTCGTCGGAGCCCAGATAGCGGGCATTCGCCATGAACAACGCATCGGCCGTGGTCGGCTCGACCTCGGCGAACGACAGCGGCACGCCGGGGTCGCGCCCTTCGAGATACGGCCACGCCACCACCAGCGCGACGAGCACGGCGGCGCCGAGCGGCAGCACGAACTTCATCAGTCCGACGAAACGGCTATAGCGCTCGCTCACCACCTCGAGGCGGCGACGCCGAATCACCTGCCCGTCAAACAAACGTCTGCTGTTCATCCCGGTGACGGCCAACGGGACCGCATCACGGCGCGACGGGCGACTCCCCTCGCGAACATCATGCTGCGGTCGCTAGTTTCATTACACTCGTGCCGCCCGTGCGGGCGGCGCCGGGTTTCTCCCGGATTATGGGGTCTGTGACGTTGCGAATCAATAAACTCGCGGGACTTCGCCTCAATGGCTGAAGATGTCGGGTTCGTCCCACCCCATGAGGTCGAGCTCGGCCCGGTGCGGCAGGAAGCCGAAGCACGCGGCGGCGAGCTCGGCGCGCCCCTCCCGCGCGAGCATGGCGTCGAGCCGCTCGCGCAGCCTGTGCAGCGAGGTGACGTCGGCGGCGGCATAGGCGAGCTGCTCCTTGCTCAGATCGTCGGCCCCCCAGTCCGAGGTCTGCTGCTGCTTCGAAAGCTCTTTCCCGAGGAGATCGCGGCACAGGTCCTTGAGGCCGTGGCGATCGGTATAGGTGCGTACGAGCTTGGAGGCGATCTTGGTGCAGTAGACCGGCGCGCAGACCACGCCCAGGTGGTGCCGCAGCATGGCGACGTCGAAGCGGGCGAAGTGAAACAGCTTGGTCACCGCGGTGTCGGCGAGGAGCGCCTTGAGGCGGGGCGCGCCGTACACGCCCTTGGCGAACTGCACCATGTGGCAGTTGCCGTCGCCGGCCGAGAGCTGCACCAGACATAGGCGGTCGCGGCGCGGGTCGAGACCCATCGTCTCGCAGTCGACTGCCACCACCTCGCCGAGGTCGAGCCCGTCGGCGAGGTCGCCGCGATGGAGCTTTATCGTCATCGATGCTCCGGCGGAGTTCCATCCGTCGCTATCGGGCTCGGCAAGGCGAAAACTCTGGTGCCCAGGAGAAGACTCGAACTTCCACGACCTTACGGTCACTAGCACCTGAAGCTAGCGCGTCTGCCAATTCCGCCACCTGGGCACCCGATCGAGCCTGTCAAGTAGCCCTGCGTTTGCGCGATGTCAACCGGGTATTCCGGCGCCCGTCGGGTCGCGGCCGGCGTTGCCAAACGTGGCCCTGCGGCTATGATTGATCGTGCGCAAAACGTGCCGGAACCTATGCGGATAGATCGCGCATGGCGCGGAAAGAGGCAATGCCGGGTCGCCGGGTGACGCTGTTCGGCGGCACCGGGTTCATCGGCCGCCACCTCGTGCGGCGCCTTGCACAGGCGGGCGCACGGCTGTGCGTCGTGGCCCGCGACCCCGAAGCCGGCATGTTTCTCAAGCCGCTCGGGGACCCGGGCCAGATCGCCGTCACCTACGGCAGCCTGCTCGACGCCGAATCGGTCGTCGCCGCCGTCGACGGCGCCGACGTCGTCGTCAACCTCGTCGGCATCCTTTACGAATCGGGGCGGCAGACCTTCGCCGCGGTCCACGTCGACGGTGCCCGGCGGGTGGCCGAGGCGGCGCGGGCGGCGGGGGTCGAGCGGCTCGTCCACGTCTCGGCAATCGGCGCGTCGCCGCATTCGCCGGCGCTCTACGGGCGCTCGAAGGCGGCGGGCGAGGCTGCGGTGCGCGAGGCGTTTCCGGGCGCGACCGTCGTTCGCCCCAGCATCGTCTTCGGGCCTGAGGACGACTTCTTCAACCGTTTCGCGGGGCTGGCCCGGCTGAGCCCGGTGTTGCCGCTGATCGGCGGCGACATCGTCGACGAGCGCCTGTTCGCCGGCCTGGCCTTCCGCGGCCGCCGCTTCGGCGCCGGCACGACGCGCTTCGAACCGGTCTATGTGGGCGACGTTGCCGACGCCATCGTCGCCATCATGGACCGCCCCGGGACCGTCGCCAACGATTACGAGCTCGGCGGCCCGCGCGTCTACTCGTTTCGCGATCTGCTCGAGATCGTGCTGCGCGAGAGCGGGCACCGGCGGCTCCTCGTGCCGCTGCCGTTCTGGCTGGCGCGCCTCGAGGCGTGGTTCCTCGAACGCCTGCCCAAGCCGCTGCTGACGCGCGACCAGGTAAATCTGCTCACGCGCGACAACGTCGCCACCCCGGGATCGCTCGGCCTCGTCGACCTCGGCATCGCGCCGACCGCGGTCGAGGCGATCGTTCCCGCCTATCTCGGGCGCTACCGGCGCGCCGGCGCCGCCGCGCGGCCGATGTAAGGGTCGCGGATCAGCGGGGCTCCGCGGTCAGCTGTAGGCCAGCCACAGGAGATAGGCGCCGAGACCGATGCGGTAGATCACGAAGGGCGTGAAGCTCGCGCGCCTCAGCCATTTCATCAGGAAGCCGATAGCGCCGAGCGCCGAGACGAACGCCAGCGCCACGGCGATGGCCACGCTGGCGGTGAGTACGGCGTCGCCGGCGGCGTAGAGCTCGAGGCCCTCGAGCGTGCCGGCGGCGATGATCACCGGAATCGACAGCAGCATCGAGAACCGCGCCGCCGCCTGGCGCTCGTAGCCCAGCGCCCGCGCCGCGGTCATGGTGATGCCCGAGCGGCTGGTGCCGGGAACGAGCGCCAGCACCTGGGCGAGGCCGATGGCGAGCGCGCTTGCCATCGGCATGTGCTCGATGCGGCGCAGGGTCAGGCACCAGCGGTCGGCGGCGAAGAGGACGACGCCAAATACCAGCGTCGTCCAGCCGATTACCGTAACATTGCGCAAGCCCTCGCTGCCGACGTATTTGAGCCCGGCCCCGGCGACGACCACAGGCACGGTGGCGGCG
>JAZFVR010000057.1:0-4010 GCA_036447835.1 Alphaproteobacteria bacterium
CTCGAGTTCAGCCGCATCCACAACGCCGTGGCCGCCGCGGGCATCCAGCGCCGCGCCTTCCTCGAGGCGGTGAGCTACGCCGCGCACCGCGAGGCCTTCGGCGGCATCATCGCCGGCTATCCCATGGTGCAGGACGGCCTCGTCGACCTGGCGGTACATCTCGAGGCGAGCGTGGCGCTCGCCTTCGAGTCGGCACGCGCATTCGATGCAGCCGACGGCGACGACGCCGAGCATTCCTGGCTACGCACGGCGACAGCGCTCGCCAAGTATCATACCGCCGAGCAGGCGATCACGGCGGCGAGCCGCGCAATCGGGATCATCGGCGGCGCCGGCTATACCGAGGAGTATGTCACGGCACGTCTGTTACGCGACGCCCAGGTGCTGACCGTTTGGGAAGGGCCCGCCAACATCCAGGCGCACGAACTGTTGCGGCTGGTGGCGGGGCGCTACCACGGCTTCGAGGCCTTCGCGGCGCGCATCGATTCGATCCTCGCGATGGCCGAGGGCGATGCCGGCGATCTCGCGGCGACGGTGAAGGCCGCGCTCGGCGCCTGCCGCGACGCGGTCGAAAGCGTGCGCAAGACGCCGGCCGAGGGCGCGCGCCTCGGGCGCAGGATCCTCCACTTCATGGCCGATACGCTGGCGGCGGCGCTTCTCATCGAAGAGGCATCTTCGGATATCAGTCAAGGAGACGCACGTAAACTCTTGATAACGCGTCTGTTCATCGATCAACGTCTTGCCCTGCCTCGGAGCCACCGCGTCGCCGCGCCCGATATCTGGCCGCGGCAACACTTCCGCCAGATCGTCGGCTACGAGCCGATCGAGCCGAAGGACGTCAGGGCCGCCTGAGGTGGCAACCGGGCGGGCGAATCCTCATATTCACCGTGTAACGCGCGCAATCCAATCGACGGCGAGGAGCCATTGACAATGAACAACGTGGTCATCGCGGGCTTCGCCCGGTCCCCGTTCACGCCGGCGAGCAAGGGCGAACTCGCCAGGGTGCGCCCCGACGAACTCGCCGCCCAGGTGGTCAAGGGCCTGGTGGCGAGGACCAGGGTCGAGCCGGCCGACGTCGAGGACCTCATCATCGGCTGTGCCTTTCCCGAAGGCGAGCAGGGGCTCAATCTCGCCCGCATCGTCGGCTTTATCGCCGAGCTGCCGGTCGAGGTTGCCGGCGCCACGGTCAACCGTTTCTGCGGCTCATCGATGCAGGCGATCCACATGGCCGCCGGCGCCATCCGCATGGACGCCGGCGAGGCCTTCCTGTGCGGCGGCGTCGAATCGATGACCCGGGTGCCGATGGGCGGCTTCAATCCGATGCCACATCCGAAGCTCGCCGAGGACTACCCGCAGGCGTTCATCTCGATGGGGATCACCGCCGAGAACCTGGCGCGGCAATACCAGATCCCGCGCGACGCCCAGGAGGCGTTCGCGCTCGCCAGCCACCAGAAGGCGACCGCCGCGCAGGCCGCGGGCACCTTCGCCGACGAGATCGTCCCGATCGCCGCCAACGGCGCCACGGTCGACAGCGACGGCTGCGTCCGCGCCGACACCAGCCGCGAGGCGCTCGCCGGACTCGCGCCGTCGTTCGACAAGGACGGCACGGTGACGGCGGGAACCTCGGCGCCGCTTACCGACGGGGCGGCCGCGGTGCTCGTGTGCTCGGAGGACTACGCCAAGCGCAAGGGCCTCGACGTGCTCGCCCGCATCAGGAGCATCGCGCTCGCCGGCTGCCCGCCCGAGACCATGGGACTGGGGCCCGTGGGCGCGGCGCGGAAGGCGCTCGAGCGCGCCGGGCTCGGCCTCGAGGACATCGACGTGATCGAGCTGAACGAGGCCTTCGCCGCGCAGGTGCTCGCCTGCGTGCAGGAGCTCGACATCGAGCCCGACAAGCTCAACGTCGACGGCGGCGCGCTGGCGCTCGGCCATCCGCTCGGCGCCTCGGGCGCGCGCATCACCGGCAAGGCGGCGACGCTCCTCAAGCGCAACGGCGCCAAATACGGTCTCGCCACCATGTGCATCGGCGGCGGCCAGGGAATCGCGACCGTTCTCGAGGCGGTGTAGATGGCGGAAATCCGAAGCGCCGCGGTGATCGGTGCCGGCGTCATGGGCGCCGGCATCGCCGCACACCTCGCCAACGCTGGCGTGCCGGTGACTCTGCTCGACGTCGCCGCGACCAACCGCGGCAGCCGCAGCGCCATCGCCGAGGGCGCGATACAGCGAATGCTCAAGGCCGACCCGGCGCCGTTTATGACCCGGCGCGCGGCGCGGCTCGTCACCCCCGGCAACATCGACGACGACCTCGCGCGCATCGCCGACGCCGACCTCATCGTCGAGGCGGTGGTCGAGGACGCCAAGATCAAGCGCGACCTCTACAAGCGCATCGAGAAGCTGCGCAAGGACGGCTCGATCGTGTCGTCGAACACCTCGACGCTGCCGCTCGCCACGCTCGTCAAGGGCCTGCCCAAGCGCTTCGCGCGCGATTTCGTCATCACCCATTTCTTCAATCCGCCGCGCTACATGCGCCTGCTCGAGCTCGTCGCCGGGCCAGCGACGCGCGCCGACGTGGTTGCCACAGTACGCGACTTCGCCGACCGCCGCCTCGGCAAGGGCGTCGTCGTCTGTCACGACACCCCGGGATTCATCGCCAACCGCGTCGGCTCGTTCTGGCTGCAGTGTGCGATCGTCGAGGCGCTCGACCACGGCTTGAGCGTAGAAGAAGCCGACGCCGCCATGAGCCGGCCGATCGGGGTGCCCAAGTCCGGCGTCTTCGGCCTGCTCGATCTCGTCGGCCTCGATCTCATGCCCAGGGTCGACGCCAGCCTCGCCGCGGGGCTGCCCGAGGACGACGCCTATCACGGCATCCGCCGCGAGTGGCCGCTGCTCGGCAAGTTGATCGCCGACGGCTACACCGGGCGCAAGGGCAAGGGCGGATTCTACCGCCTCAACACCGAGGGCGGCGGGCGCGTCAAGGAGGCGCTCGACCTCGCCACCGGCGCCTACCACCCGGCGGCGAAGCCCACCGCGGACAGCCTCGAGGCGAGCAAGGCGGGCCTGCGCGCCTTCGTCGAGCACAGCGACAAACTGGGGCGCTACGCGTGGGCGGTGATGTCGCAAACGCTCGCCTACGCCGCGTCGCTGGTGCCCGAGATCGCCGACGAGGTGCACGCCGTCGACCGCGCCATGCGGTACGGCTACAACTGGACCAGCGGGCCGTTCGAGATGATCGACCGCATGGGCGCCGAGTATCTCGCCGAGCGCCTGCAAGCCGAGGGCCGCGCGGTGCCACCGTTGCTCGCCGCGGCCGCCGCGGCCGGCGGGCTCTACCGCGTCGAGGGCGGCCGCCAGCAGTTCCTCTCGGTCGCCGGCGGCTATGCCGACTTGCCGTGCGAAGAGGGCGTGCTGCTGCTCAGCGACCTGCGCCTCGTGGCCGAGCCGCTGGCGCGCAACGGCTCGGCGAGCCTGTGGGACGTCGGCGACGGGGTGGTGTGCCTCGAGGTGCACACCAAGATGAACACCATCGACCCCGACGTGTTCGCGATCCTCGGCAAGGCGCTCGACATCGTGCCCAAGGAGCACAAGGCGCTGGTGATCTACAACGAGGGTGAACACTTCTCGGCCGGCGTCAACCTCGGCCTCGCGCTGTTCGCCGCCAACGTCGCCGCCTGGCCGATCATCGAGGGGCTGGCGACCCAGGGCCAGGAACTCTACCAGGCGCTCAAGCACGCGCCGTTCCCCGTGGTCGGCGCGCCGTCGGGCCTGGCGCTCGGCGGCGGCTGTGAGATTCTCCTGCACTGCGACGCGGTACAGGCGCACGCCGAGAGCTATATCGGCCTCGTCGAGGCCGGCGTCGGCGTGGTGCCGGCGTGGGGCGGCTGCAAGGAGTTGCTCGCGCGCCTCGCCGCCGACCCGAAGCGCCCCAAGGGGCCGATGCCGCCGGTCGCCGAGGCGTTCGAGACCATCGGCATGGCCAAGGTGGCGAAGTCGGCGTTCGAGGCGAGAGAGCTCGG
>JAZFVR010000058.1:0-4110 GCA_036447835.1 Alphaproteobacteria bacterium
ACGCTGCACGGGCGACTGGATCTCGCGGAGTTGCCGATCGTATATCGCGAGTTTCCCTTGATGCCGGTGGTCTCCATATCCGATGCCCAGCGCCAAGCATTGCCGTGGCTGAACTGGCGCGGCACGATCTATCACGGATTGCCGCTCGATGCCTACGATCTGGGTGACGGCGGCGGCGGGTATCTCGCCTTTCTCGGCCGGATCTGCCCGGAGAAAAGGCCTGACCGCGCCATCGAGATCGCCAAGCGGGCCGGCGTGCCGTTGATCATCGCGGCCAAGGTGGACGATGTCGACAAGGATTATTTCGACCACGTCATCCGGCCGATGCTCGATCACCCGCTGGTGGATTATATCGGCGAGATCGACGAGACCCAGAAGGCTCAATTCCTGGGGAAGGCCCGTGCTCTTCTGTTTCCCATCGACTGGCCCGAGCCGTTCGGTCTGGCAATGATCGAGTCGATGGCCTGCGGCACCCCCGTTGTTGCCTATCACCAAGGATCAGTGCCGGAAGTCGTTGACGAAGGGATTACCGGCTTTGTCGTGGATAACGAGACGGCGGCGGTTGCAGCCGTGGAGATGACGGCCGGTCTGGACCGCGCGGCGGTGCGCGCCCGCTTCGAGGCGCGGTTCTCGGTTGAGCGTATGGCCGACGACTATCTGGCGATATACGCGGAGATGGCAAGCGGGAACATCTACGATTTTGTGACCGGCGCGCTCACGCCTGACGCGAATTTTGTTTCGCGCATCGGCAATGAACTGTCTTGACCGCCGAGGTTGTAGGGCCAAAGTCCGTTTGCATTTAAGGAACGGGCGAAATCCGGCTGTCTACCGCGTTACAGTCTTTGTCCGCTATGGCCTGAAAGGCGACAAAGGCAGTTCCGGCGGAAATCGGGGCCCCAGGCGCCCGAGGTACTGAAAATACCGCTCCGTCCTGCGTCCACTATACATCGAACAGCGGAAATTCGAGTCTCGGGAGTTCGCTCCTTGAGGAGAAGCGGACGCGACCCATGGCAGCTCGTACCTCGATTTTCGACGGTAATCGGTTGATTCGGGCGCTCGACGCCAGCGGCCGCTTACCGAGCGTCGGCCGTCACCGCGTAAGGCGAACCTCGGTCGTCGCCTCGGCCGCCACGCGGTCGCCGACCATGAGACGCTGGGCCAGGCCGACGATGTCGGCGCCGTCCTCCTCCTCGACGCCGGTCACCTCGCCGACACATTCGATCGTATCGCCGGGCCGCACCATCGAGCGCATGCGAAACGAGAGCTTGCGGATGAAGGCGCCGGGGCCGAGCCAACCGGTGACCGCCATGGCGAGATAGGCGCCGAACGCCTGGCCGTCGAGCACGACGCCGGGAAGCCCCAGGGCGCGCGCGTAGTCGTCGTCGTAGTGCATCCGGTGCCAATCCCAGGTGGCCGCGCCATAGGCCACGATCGAGGCGGTGGTGACGTGGCGTTCGAGCGGCGGCATGGCATCGCCGGGGCGCGGGATCTTCATGGCCGGTTCGCCTCGCGCGGTTGCAAGACGATGGTCTCGCGGTTGGTGGCCAGGCGCTCGCCGTCCTGGTTCTCGTACACCCCGATCGAGGTCACGAAAAGCTGCGTCCCGCCGCGCCGCGCCGGGCGTTCCTCGATATCGGCGAGCGTCCAGGTCACGGTGATCCGGTCGTCGGGATAGACCGGGCGGGTGAACTCATAGTCGTTGCCGGCGCGGATCAGCCGGACGTTGTCGATCGGCAGATCCCATTCGTGTCCGATATAGCCGTTGTCGCCGGGCGGGCCGGCGCCATACTGGCAGGTCTCGCACACCAGCGTCGGCGGCGCGACGACCGAGCGATGGCCCGCCGCGCGGGCGTAATCGTCGTCGACGTAGAGCGGGTTGTCGTCGCCGAGCGCGAGCGCGAAGTATCGGATCGAGGCGCGCCCCAGCTCCTCGGGCGCGGAATATCTCGCCTCGCGGCCGATCCAGGATTTGAGCTCGTCGGTGAGCATCGTCATGTCGCGTTCGGTCCTCCTCGATCCAATACCGCCAGCGGATCGATCTCGATCAGCATCTCGGGGCGGAGCAGCGCCTCGCAGATCGGCCCCGTCGAGGCGGGGTAGGGCCGCCCCAGAAGCCTTTCGCGGACGCCCGCCACCTCGCGATAGCGCGCCTGCGCCGCCGGCGTGGTGTATTCGATGGTCTGCACAAGATTCTCTCGGACGCCGCCCGCCGCGGCGACGAGGGCGAGCACGTTTTCGTAAATGTATTCCGCTTGACCGGCGACGTCGCCGTCGGCGACCACGCGCCCGGTCCGGTGATCGATCGCGCCCTGGCCGGAGATGAATAGAAGCGAGCCGGCGCGGACAGCGGGGCTGTAAGTCAGCGCCTCGTAGCGGCGCCATCCGGGATCGATTCGGATCGGCGTCTCGCGGGTCGCGACGAGGTCGAGCTGAATCATTGCGCCGGAGTGCGCCAACCGGGGCATTATGATGCCGGCGGACGCGGGGAACACGGGACCGAGCCTGTCCCGGCGGATTTCGGCCGTGCGCTTGTAGACCGAAAGCGCCGCCGGGGTGACGTAATCGGTGGTCTTGACGACCTTGTCGAAGCCCAGCCCGAGTGCCTCGAGCTGGCGTCCGGCCTCGTCGTAGATGGCGTTGGCCTGGGCGACAAGATCGCCCGCGCCGATGACCTCGCCGGATCCATCGACGGGATGGATCGACGGCAGGTACACGAGCCCGTCGGACTCATTCGCGGCCGATGGCGTCTTTCCCAGAGATCCGGCCGTCGCCTCGATCTCGATCAGCGCGCCATCGCGCAGCAGCGCACGCACCGGCACCGTGTTGACGACGGGAGAGTGAGGGCCGAAAGCCTGTAGCCGTGCCGCGCGCGCCTCGTCATAGCGCTCGATACCGTCGGGCGTCAGGTATTCGACCACGCGCGCGACGTCGGCGAGGGTCCGGCGATCCGCTTCGAGAACGGCGCCGATCTTGGCGTAGGCGGTTCGCGCCTGCTCCGCCATGCCGCCATCGATCACCATGCGCCGGCGCTCGGGATCGTAGGTCGAGGCGGTCTGTCCCGACAGGTAGGCTCGTCCTCCCGAGGCGACACCGAGCGAGAACGAATAGCGCGTGTGGTCGTACCAGGGGAAGCGGGTGGGGCTGAGAACTCTCGTCGGCATGGCCTTGTTCTCACTCACCCGCCGCCTGCTCGCGGAGCTTGAAGCGCTGGATCTTGCCGCTCTCGGTCTTGGGCAGCTCGGCGACGAAGCGAAACGCCCGGGGCGCCGCATGGGCCCCGAGATGAGTGCGGACGGTCGCACCGAGCTCTTCCTCGAGCCCGGCGCTCGCTTCCCGCTCCGGGCCGAGCACGACAAAGGCCATCACCACATGGCCGCGTAGCGCATCGGGCTTGGCCACCACGCCGGCCTCGGCGACGGCGGGATGCTCGAGCAGCGCGCTTTCCACCTCGAACGGCCCGATGCGATAGCCGGCGCTGGTGATCACGTCGTCGGACCGTCCCTCGAACCACAGGAACCCGTCGCCGTCGCGGCGGCCGAGATCGTTGGTCACGATCCAGGGTCCCTCGAACGTCGCGCGCGTCAAGTCCGGGTTGTTCCAGTACGAAACGGCGTAGAACCCCTCGGCGTCCGGCGCCAGTGCGATCAGCCCGACCGTGTCGTCGTCGGACTCTCGTCCGTCCTCGTCGATCACGGTGACGACGCGACCCGGCACCGCGCGGCCCATCGAGCCCGGCCGCACCTCGGCGTCGAGCGCCGCGAGGTTGCCGACCGGCATGCCCATCTCGGACGAGCCATAGGTGTCGAGCGGTGTCGCTTGCCAGACATCGCGGAAAAACCGGACGACCTCGGCGTTGAGCGGCTCGCCGCAGCAGCACACCCGGCGCACCGGCGCGGCGTAGGTCCGCACCCGCGCCTCGCCGAGCGCCATTATCCCGCGCAACAGCGTCGGTACCGTCGCGAGGTTGGTCACGCCGTTCTCGGCCATGAATTGGAGCGCCGCCTCGGCGCCGGGCTGCGCTTGCCACATCACCACCGCGATGCCCCGCGCCAGGGCCATCGCATAGCACACCATGCCATAGCCCCAGGCCGGATCGCCGGTCGGCCAGTA
>JAZFVR010000059.1:0-2020 GCA_036447835.1 Alphaproteobacteria bacterium
CCCCCGGTCTCCGCCAGGATCTTCGTGATCGCTGCCGTCAACGTCGTCTTGCCGTGGTCGACGTGTCCGATCGTCCCCACATTGCCGTGCGGCTTCGTCCGCTCAAACTTCGCTTTCGCCATCGCTCAAATCTCCGTACCCAAACTTCGAGTGGCGCGCAGCCGGCTCAGGCCAGCTTCGCCTGTACCTCCTCCGAGACCATCTGCGGCACAGGCTCGTAGTGGTCGAAATGCATGCTGTAGGTCGCCCGCCCCTGCGTCATCGAACGCAGGTTGTTGACGTAGCCGAACATGGTCGCGAGCGGGACCATGGCATTGACGACCTGGGCGTTGCCGCGCTGCTCCATACCGGTGATGTGGCCGCGGCGCGCGCTTAGATCGCCCATCACGTCACCCATGTAATCCTCGGGCGTCACCACCTCGACCCGCATCATCGGCTCGAGCAGCTTGGCGCCGGCGCGCATGGCGGCCTCGCGGAAGGCGGCTCGCGCCGCGATCTCGAAGGCAAGCGCGCTCGAATCGACCTCGTGCGAATCGCCGTCGGTGAGCCGCGCCAGGAAGTCGATCATCGGGAACCCGGCGACGACGCCGCCGGTGGCCGCGCCCACGACGCCCTTCTTGACCGCGGGAATGAACTCGCGCGGCACCGAGCCGCCGACGACCTTGCTCTCGAACTCGACGCCGGAGCCGGGCGCGAGCGGCTCGAGCGTCAGCTTCACGCGGGCGAACTGGCCGGCGCCGCCGGTCTGCTTCTTGTGGATATAGTCGGCGTTGGCGGCGTGGCTGATGGTCTCGCGGTAGGCGACCTGGGGCGCGCCGACGTTGGCATCGACCTTGAACTCGCGGCGCATGCGGTCGACGATGATCTCGAGGTGGAGCTCGCCCATGCCCTTGATGATCGTCTGCCCGCTCTCCTTGTCGACCGAAACCCGGAACGACGGGTCCTCGTCGGCGAGCCGCGACAGCGCCGTCGCCATCTTGTCCTGATCGCCTTTGGTCTTGGGCTCGACCGCGACCTCGATCACCGGGTCGGGGAATCGCATGCGTTCGAGCACCACCGGGTGCGCCGGGTCGCACAGCGTATCGCCGGTCGAGGTGCTCTTGAGGCCGGCGAGCGCCACGATGTCGCCGGCGCGGGCCTCCCTGATGTCCTCGCGCGAGTTGGCGTGCATGAGCAGCATGCGCCCGACGCGCTCGCGGCGATCCCTGGCCGAATTCATGATCTGGTCGCCGCTCTCGAGCACGCCGGAATAGACGCGCACGAAGGTGAGCGAGCCGACGTAGGGGTCGGTCATGACCTTGAACGCGAGCGCCGCGAACGGCTCGTCGTCGCGCGCACGGCGCGTGACCTCCTGGTCGGTGCCGGCCTTGACGCCGCGAATTGCGCGAACGTCGGCAGGCGATGGCAGATACTCGACTACCGCATCAAGAAGCGTCTGTACCCCCTTGTTTTTAAAGGCAGCACCATTGAGGATCGGCACGAATACGCCGTCGATGGTGCCCTTGCGCACGCAGCGCCTGATCGTCGCCGCATCGGGCTCCTCGCCGCCGAGATAGGCCTCGAGCGCATCGTCGTCGACCTCGACCGCGGCTTCGACCAGCTTGGCGTGATACTCGGCCGCCTGATCGGCGAGCTCGGGCGGGATGTCGGTCTCGACGAACTCGGCGCCGAGGGCCTCCTCGGCCCAGATGACGGCGCGCATCGTCACCAGGTCGACGACGCCCGCGAAGCCGCTCTCGACGCCGACGGGAAGCTGCAGCACCAGGGGCACCGCTCCGAGCCGGTCGGCGATCATGTCGACGCAGCGGAAAAAATCGGCGCCGACGCGGTCCATCTTGTTGATGAAGCAGATGCGCGGCACGCCGTAGCGGTCGGCCTGGCGCCATACCGCCTCCGACTGGGGTTCGACGCCGGCGACCGAATCGAACACCGCCACCGCGCCGTCGAGCACGCGCAGGGAACGCTCGACCTCGATGGTGAAGTCGACGTGGCCGGGGGTGTCGATGATGTTGATGCGGTG
>JAZFVR010000060.1:0-3041 GCA_036447835.1 Alphaproteobacteria bacterium
CGTGCTCAGGTCTGGCCAGCAGATCGGCTTCCTGCCGATGCACGACCCGAACGTCAAACTCGTGCATGCCGCCGACATGGTCGTAGTGCGTATGGGTGCCGAATGCGATCACTTGCCTTTCGAACAAATCCCGCGCGGCCTCTCGGAGGCTGCTGATGCCCATGCCGGTGTCGACCAGGAGGTCGCGGTCCCGGCCACGTACATGCCAGATGTTACACCGACCGAGCCGATCAACGTGTGGCTCCCACAGGAGAGTGATGTTGTCATCAATGCGCGTGCGTTCAAACCACCGATCGGCCAGCCGCATCGCCATACCACACCTCCCGTATATTTGAACCGAGATTTCCCAGATAGGCTCCAAGTTCGCGGAAATTGTACCAGCGTTCCACCGCCAAGAGAACTGCATCCCTTCCGCAGCCATCCGATGGCCTGATTTGGGGCATCCAAGGTGTCGACGAATGTCCGCTTTTGGCTACACCCGGACATTCCATGGGGTACACCAGAGCGACTGCTCTTACCCCGAAAGCCGACGTTCGAGTCGGCTTTGCGCTTTCAAGCCGCGTCACGGTTCAAAGTGGGACGGTGCTAGGCAAAGGCCCCGCTTGCGTCCCACCGGTGCCACCGCTATAGAAGGCGCGCGCCCGGCCCCGCGACGGCCGGGCGTTTGCTTGTGGACGGCGAGGGGAGGGTGGACACCATGGCCAATGCCGGCGGCATCGCGGCAGGGCAGCTCAGGTCGTATATCGAGCGCATCGAGCGCCTCGAGGACGAGAAGGCGGCGCTCGCCGCCGACATTCGCGAGATCTACTCGGAGGCCAGGGGCAACGGCTTCGACGTGCGGGTCATGCGCCAGCTCATCCGCCTGCGCAAGCTCGACGCCCAGGACCGCGCCGAACGCGAGGCGCTGCTCGATCTCTACCGCTCCGCCGTCGGCGTCTGATCGCCGCCGCGGCGAATTGGGGTGGCCAGCGGCGGCCACACGCCGCATCATCGGGGCATGGCGGAGAGCACTTACGACTACGTCATCGTCGGCGCCGGCTCGGCCGGCTGCGCGCTCGCCGCGCGCCTCTCCGAGGACCCGCGCATCTCGGTGCTGCTGCTCGAGGCCGGCGGGCGCGACCGCAACCCGTGGATCCACGTTCCGATCGGCTACTTCAAGACCATGTTCGACCCGAAGACGAGCTGGAACTTCGTTACCGAGCCCGAGCCCGGCACCGCCGGGCGCCCCATGGTGTGGCCGCGCGGCAAGGTGCTCGGCGGCTCGAGCTCGATCAACGGGCTGATCTACATGCGCGGCCAGCATCAGGACTACGACCACTGGCGCCAGCTCGGCAACGCCGGCTGGTCGTGGGACGACGTACTGCCCTATTTCAAGCGCGCCGAGGACCAGGAGCGCGGTGCGGATGAGCTGCACGGCGCTGGCGGGCCGCTCGGGGTGGCCAACTTCAGCGACGACCGCGAGCTCTGCCGGGCTTACGTCGAGGCCGCGGTCGAGGCCGGCATTCCGCGCAACGACGATTTCAACGGCCCGGTCCAGGAGGGCGTCGGCTATTACCAGCTCACCGCGCGTAACGGGCGGCGGTGCAGCGCCGCCGTGGCCTACCTCAAGCCGGCGCGCAAGCGCTCCAACCTGCGCGTCGAGACCGATGCCCTCGCGCGGCGCGTGCTGTTCGAGGGCCGGCGCGCGGTCGCGGTCGAATACGCCGCCGGCGGCGCGACACGCGAGGCGCGCGCGGGTCGCGAGGTGATCCTTTCGGGCGGCGCCATCAACTCGCCGCAGCTGTTGCAGCTTTCCGGCGTCGGGCCGGCGGCGCTGTTGCGCGAGCACGGCGCCCGCGTGGTCAACGACCTGCCGGGCGTCGGCGCCAACCTCCAGGACCACTACCAGACCAAGAACGTCTACCGCTGCACGCGCCCCATCACCCTCAACGACGACACTCGCACGCTCGTGCGCAAGCTCGCCGTCGCGCTGCGCTACGCGATCCACCGCGACGGGCCGCTCACCTTCTGCGCCGGCGCCGTCGGCGTCTTCGCGCGCACCCGGCCCGAGCTCGAGACCCCCGACGTGCAGTACCACATGCTGCCGCTCAGCACCGACAAGCCGCTCACCGGCGATCCCAGCGAGCGGCTGACGCTCCAGGACTTCCCCGGCTTCACCGCATCGGTCTGCCAGCTCAGGCCCGAGAGCCGCGGCACGGTGCTCATCAAGTCGCCCGACCCGGCCGCGCCGCCGGCGATCCGGCCCAACTATCTCGACGCCCGGCTCGATCGGGACACCATGGTCGCGGGCATGAAGATCGCGCGCCGCATCTCCCGCTCGCCCTCGTTGCGGCCTTACGTCGCCGAGGAGCTTGCCCCCGGCGACGCGGTCGACAGCGACGACGAGATCCTCGCCTACGTACGCGGCAACGGCGGCACGATCTTCCACCCGGTCGGCACCTGCAAGATGGGCGACGACTCGGCCGCCGTGGTCGACGCGCGGCTGCGCGTCCACGGCGTCGAGGCCTTGCGCGTCGTCGACGCCTCGATCATGCCGACGCTGGTTTCGGGAAACACCAACGCGCCGGCGATCATGATCGGCGAGAAGGCCGCCGACTTGATCCGCGAGGACGCCCGCGCCTGACCAACCGCCGTGCCGGCGGGCTTGGACCGTCTCGGGGACGTCGTCCGCCCGCCCGATGCGACGCGCGAGGAAGCGCGGCGGGAACGTTCGCCGCACCCTGCTCAGCGGTCCGCGCGGCAGCTCGGCTGGCGCCTCGAACTGCAGAAGAGGAGGTCGGCGGCGCGCATCGCCGGGTGTCGGGCCGGTGTAACTGTTCACGTGCGATTTTGCCCGGAATCAGAGAGCACGTGATAAATAATCCTCGTATCCTATGCGCGAATAATCCATTGTTTATGTTATAGAACAGATGATTAAAGAATCCAACGAGAGTGTATTCTCGTCCGGGTACCAAGGCGGGTACCAGCGTGATTCCGCCAGGCTCCGGAGATTTCGACCCCTATTGGGGCCCGTCAGAGTGGTTGGGGGGCGTCTCTGCGCC
>JAZFVR010000061.1:0-11688 GCA_036447835.1 Alphaproteobacteria bacterium
CGGCATAGGTCAGCGGCCGTTCGAGGGCGCCCTTGCCGCCGGTGAGCGCATAGACCACCGTGGGGTCGGACTGCAGGCGCATGCCGCGGCGCAGCCGGTTGACGAACACGCCGGCGATGTGCGCGCGCTCGTTGTCGAGCGCGGTTTCCTTCTCGACGATCGACGCGAGGATCACCGCGTCGCGACGGGTCGCAAGGGACAGCCCTTCGGCGCGGGTCGGCCACAGCGTGTCGAGCGCCGTCTCCATCGCCGCCGCCATGCGCGTGATCATGTCGGCGCGCGAATCACCGTACGAATAATTGTACGTTTCGGGAAGCAGCGCACCTTCGCCCGGCGTGCCCTCCACCTCGCCTTCGAGGCCGTCGGCGGCGCCGATCAACCCGAGCACCTGGGTCGCGGTCAGGCCTTCGGGGACGGTAAGACGGCGCACCACGGTACGACCGTCGAGCAGCATTTCCATCACGCCGCGCGCGCTGATCCCGGCGGCGAAGGCGTATTCGCCGGCGCGCAGGCTGCGGGCGCCACCCGCAAGACGCACATAGAGCCTGAACACCCACGGCCGGCCGAGGATTCCCGCATCGCCGAGGCGACGGGCGATGCCGTCGAGCGCGATGCCGCGCGGCAGGACAACGGTCGTCTCCTCCGCGAGGGGTCCGGCGCGCTCGAACTCGGTGCGTCCCCACAAGAGTGCGGCCGCGCCCACGGCCACGACGATGACGAGCGACAGGAGAGCGCGGCGGGCGAGGCGCCGCATCGCGTCTAGGAGTCTGTCCGGGTAATGGTCACGGGCCGGCTCCTAGGGCGCCTTGGTGAACACCACCGAGGCGTTCGTGCCGCCGAAGCCGAACGAGTTCGACAGCGCTGCCCGCACCGGGCGCTCCTTGGCATCGTAGGGAACGAGATCGAGGTCGCAGCCGGGCGAAGGATCGTCGAGGTTGAGCGTCGGCGGCACCACGCCGTTGACAAGCGCCAGGATCGAGAAGATCGCCTCGACGCTGCCGGCGGCGCCGAGCAGATGGCCGATCGCCGACTTGGTCGACGACATCGACAGCTTGTAGGCGGCGTCGCCGAACAGCCGCTTGACCGCGCCGAGCTCGATCTCGTCACCCAGCGGGGTCGAGGTGCCGTGGGCGTTGATGTAGTCGATGTCCTCGGGGTTCAGCTTGGCGTCACGCAGCGCCGCGCGCATCGCGCGGTAGCCGCCGTTGCCGTCCGCGGCCGGCGCCGTGATGTGGTGGGCGTCGCCCGAGAGGCCATAGCCGGCGACCTCGGCATAGATATTCGCCCCGCGCTTGCGTGCGTGCTCGAGCTCCTCGAGCACGATGACGCCGGCGCCCTCGCCCATGACGAAACCATCGCGCTGCCGGTCCCACGGGCGCGAGGCGCGCGTCGGCGAATCGTTGAAGTGGGTCGAGAGCGCGCGCGACGCGGCGAAGCCGGCCATGCCCAGGCGGCATATGGCGGCCTCGGCGCCGCCGGCGACCATCACGTCGGCGTCGTCGTGCTGGATGAAGCGCGCCGCGTCGCCGATGGCGTGCGCCCCGGTCGAGCACGCGGTCACCGGCGCGTGGTTCGGTCCCTTGAAGCCGTAGCGGATCGAAACGCGCCCCGATGCCAGGTTGATCAGCGCCGACGGGATGAAATGGGGACTCACGCGCCGCGGCCCGCGCTCCTCCAACAACACTGCCGAATCGGCGATCGACTTGAGACCGCCGATCCCCGAGCCGATCATCACCCCGGTGCGTTCGCGCGATTCCTCGTCCTCGGGCTTCCATCCCGAATGCTCGACCGCCCCCACCGCCGCAGCAATGGCGAAGAGGATGAATTCGTCGATCTTGCGCTGGTCCTTGGGCGCGACCCAGTCGTCGGGGTGGAAGGCGTAGGGCTGGTCGCCCCTGGGGACCTGGGCGGCGATCTGGCACGAAATATCGGAGACGTCGAATGACTCGATGCGCGCGACCCCCGATTCGCCGCCGATCAGCCGCTCCCAGCTCGCTTTCACGCCTTCCGCGAGCGGCGAAATCATCCCCAAACCGGTGACCACAACTCGTCTCATGACGGCAACGATCGGTTGTACGATAAGGAATGCCCGGCGAAGCCCGGCAGTGGTGGTCCGCGGGCGACGATTCTCGCCGGCTTAGGTTTGCTCCGCGATGTAGTCGATGGCATCCTTGACCGAGAGGATCTTCTCGGCCGCGTCGTCAGGAATCTCGCAATCGAACTCGTCCTCGAACGCCATGACCAGCTCGACCGTGTCGAGGCTGTCGCCCCCGAGATCGTCGATGAAATTTGCGGAGTCTGTGACCTCCGACTCGTCGACGCCAAGGTGCTCGACGACGATTTTCTTTACGCGCTCGGCGATGTCGCTCATTTCGACTGTCCCTCTGTCTCTCGAAGACGTTGATTGAACTGCTGAACGGCGTAACTCGCGCTACAATTCTTAAGGCGGCACCTTGCTTGCCTTGCTTGGCAAAGGGCGAGGTTTCCTAGCATACTTTGCAGCGCTTGGCGAGTCACGGGAGACGGCGCATCCTGGCGCCTAAATCATTGCCATACCGCCGTTCACGTGCAGGGTTTGACCGGTCACGTAGGCGGCTTCGTCGCTGGCGAGAAACACGGCACAAGCGGCCACGTCGTCCGGCGTGCCGGCGCGTCGCATCGGCACCCGGCCGAGCATGGCGTCGCGCGCCCCCTCGCCGAGTTCGGCGGTCATCGCGGTCTCGATAAGTCCCGGCGCGATGCAGTTGACGGTGATGCCGCGGCTCGCGACCTCGGCGGCAAGCGCTTTCGACAGGCCGACCATGCCGGCCTTCGCCGCGGCGTAGTTGGCCTGCCCCGGGTTGCCGGTGGCGCCGACGACCGACGTGACGCCGATGATGCGCCCCCAGCGCCGCTTCATCATGCCGCGGAGCGACGCACGCGCGAGCCGGAACGCCGCGGTGAGATCGACGTCGAGCACGGTCTGCCAGTCGTCGTCGCTCATGCGCATCATGAGGCCGTCACGCGTCAACCCGGCATTGTTGACGAGGATGTCGAGGCTGCCCATCGCCGTCTCGGCTTCGCCGGCGAGCGCCGCGGTGGCTGCGGCGTCCGCAAGGTCGCAGGGCGTCACGTGGGCGCGCTCGCCGAGGTCGGCGGCGAGCGCCTCGAGCGCCGCGACGCGGGTGCCGGATAGCGCGACCGTTGCGCCCCGTGCGTGGAGCACGCGCGCAATCGCCCCGCCGATGCCGCCCGACGCTCCGGTGACGAGCGCGCACTTACCTGTGAGGTCGAACACGGTGGCCTGTGAAGTCGAACACGGTGGCTGTCCTTTACACGGTTTTGAGGAAGGTTTCGACGTCTTCCGGGGTCTCGACCGAAGCGGCGGCGAGATCGCGGTCGATGCGTCGGGCGAGGCCCGAGAGCACCTTGCCGGCGCCGAGCTCGATGGTGGTATCGACTTCATGCTCGCGCATGTACAGCACGCTCTCGCGCCAGCGTACCATGGCGGTCACCTGCTCGACGAGCAGCCGGCGGATGTCGTCGGGCGCGGTCACCGCCGTTGCCGAGGCATTGGCGACGAGCGGAACCCGCGGGGCGGCGACCGCGGTGGCGTCGAGCGCCTCGGCCATTACCTCAGCGGCAGGGGCCATAAGCGAACAATGGAACGGCGCGCTCACGGGGAGCGCGATGGCGCGCCGGGCGCCGTGGTCGGGAGCGATCTCCATCGCCCGCTCGACCGCCGCGCGGGCGCCGCTGATGACGACCTGGCCGGGTGCGTTGTCGTTGGCGGCGGCACACGCCTCGCCCTCGGCGGCGGCGGCGGCGACCGCCTCGGCGGCATCGAGATCGAGCCCGATGAGCGCCGCCATGGCCCCCTCGCCCACCGGCACCGCGCGCTGCATGGCGAGACCGCGCTGGCGCAACAGCCGCGCGGTATCGGCGAGCGCCAGGCTGCCGGCGGCGGCGAGCGCCGCGTACTCGCCGAGGGAATGGCCGGCGACGAAGGCGCACTTGTCGGCGAGTCCGAAACCGCCCTCGGATTCGAGGACGCGGACGACGGCGAGCGACACCGCCATCAGCGCCGGCTGGGCGTTCTCGGTGAGCGTGACCTCGGACTCGGGCCCCTCGCACAT
Source organism: Alphaproteobacteria bacterium (assembly GCA_036447835.1). GTDB lineage: Bacteria > Pseudomonadota > Alphaproteobacteria > JAAXGF01 > JAAXGF01 > JAZFVR01. Next base: position 4,116 of record JAZFVR010000061.1, read on the forward strand.
GAGCCGGAAAAGGTGCTGGTCGAGGGCGTCGTCGACCTCGCCGAAAACCAACCGCGCCGCGGCGAACGCCTCGGCCAGCTCGCGACCCATGCCGACCCGCTGTGACCCCTGACCGGGAAAGACGAATGCGCGGGTCACGTCTTCGCGCTCCTCGAAAAATACCCCTCGCCGCCCGATGGCCGCTAAGTGATAGCGCCTCGCAACGCCCTGTCAAGCGCGCTTGCGCGGCAGGCGTTTTCGGGTATTATGCGCCGCCTCATAACTCCTTGCTGGCCTGGTAGCCCGGCCGGCTAAGCCCGCACCGCCGTAGCGCGAACCCGTTCGACCGGCGCCGGGCACGCGACAGCCATAAGGAGCAACGACCGCATGCCGCTCTACGAGAGCACGTTCATCGCGCGCCACGACATATCTTCGCAACAGGTCGAAGGGCTCGCGGAAACCTTCACCAGCATCGTCAAGGAAAACGGCGGCGACGTCACCAAGACCGAGCTCTGGGGCCTAAAGACCCTCGCTTACCGCATCAAGAAGAACCGCAAGGGACACTACGTCTTCTTCAACATCGATGCTCCCTCCGCCGCCGTGCAGGAGCTCGAGCGCAACTTGCGCATGAACGAGGACGTGCTGCGCTACCTCACGGTGCGGGTCGATGAGCTCAGCCCCGACCCGTCGCCGATGATGCAGGCGCGCGCGTCGCGCGACGAGCGCTCGCGCCGCGGCCCCGGCCACGGGCGCCCGAGGGGCGAATTCGGGGAGCCGCGCGGCACCGGGAGCGGCGCCGAGGCCAAGCCGGCCGACGACAAGGCGGCCGAGAAGGCCGAGCCCGCGCCGACGGCCGTGGCCGAGGCCAAGCCGACCGACGACAAGGCGGCCGAGAAAGCCGAGCCCGCGCCGAAGGCCGCGACCGAGCCCACGCCGGAGACCGAGGAGAAAGCCGCGCCAGTGGCCGGCGACAACGCCGAGGCGGCGAAGGAGGAGGGCGCGAAAACCAAGGCCAAGGCGACCGCCAAGCCGAAGGCGACCGCCAAGCCGAAGGCGGCGACCAAGGTCAAGGCGACCGCCAAGTCGAAAGCGGCCACCAAGCCGAAGGCCAAGCCGGCCGCGAAAGACAAGGCAAAATCGACGACCGCGAAGAAGAAGCACAAAGCCGAATCGGGAGATAGCGAATGAGGACCTCGGGCAAGTCCGCACGCGGCAAGACGGGCGGGTCGCGGACGCCGCGCCCAGCGGCGCGCCGGCCGTTCTTCCGCCGCCGCAAGGTGTGCCCGTTCTCCAGCGACAATTCGCCGAAGATCGACTACAAGGACGTCAAGCTCTTGCAGCGCTTTCTCTCCGAGCGCGGCAAGATCGTGCCGAGCCGGATCACCGCCGTATCGGCAAAGAGGCAGCGCGAACTCGCACGGGCCATCAAGCGGGCGCGCAATCTGGCGCTGCTGCCCTTCGTCGTCAAATAGGCCGGCGCGCTCGCGCCGCCCCCGCGCATGCCGAAAGCAGCTCTCATCGCGGTCGTGGCGGGGCTCGTCAGCGTCCTCGCCTTCGCCGCGCCGCTTACGGGTTCGTGGCTGGGACTCATCCTCGTCAATGTCACGCACCTGCCGTTGTTCCTGGCCGGCCTGGGCCTGGGCGTCGCCGCCGCAGCGATCGCGTCGGCCGCAGCCTCGGGGTTGATCCTGACATTTACCGGTCTTGCCGGGGCGCTCCCCTACGTGGTGGCTTTCGCGGTTCCGGCGGTGCTGCTGGCGCGCCAGGCGCTGCGGTCGCGGACGGCGGCAGACGGAACGCTCGAGTGGTATCCGCCCGGCCACATTCTGACCATGCTCACGGCTTACGGCGCGACGGCGCTGGTCATCGTAACGCTGCTCGCATCGGGCCGGCCCGATGGCCTGGAGGGATTGATCCGAGCGACACTCGAGGAAGGGATGAAACATTTCATGCCCAACCTTCCCGAGGCCGACCGGGCGGCGACGGCCGCGCACTGGGCGACGGTCTTCCCGGCGATGATCGTTACTTCGTGGCTGCTGACGGTGGTCGTCAACGGCGCTATTGCGCAGGCCGTTCTCGCGCGTTTGGGCCGCAACCTGCGGCCACCGACGCGGCTTTCCCGCGTCGAGGTTCCCGATCGCCTCGCCTTCGCCGTGGCGCTGGCCGCCGTGGTGTGGGTTGCCTTCGACGGCACCCTCGGTTACACGGGCGGGATGCTCGCGATCATTCTCGCCGTGCCCTATTTCTTCCAGGGCCTCGCGGTGATCCACGAAGTATCGCGGCCATGGCCGGGGCGCGTGTTCGTGCTTCTGGTATTTTATTTCTTGCTGGTGTTCCTGGTCGGCTGGCCGGGTTTGGCGTTGGTCGCCGGGTTGGGACTGGCCGAGCAATGGGCGGGGCTGCGCCGGCGGTTCGCCGCCACGGCTCCCGATTAGGAGGAAGAGCAATGGAAGTGATCCTGCTCGAACGCATCGAAAAGCTGGGCCAGATGGGCGACGTGGTCAACGTCAAGCCTGGTTATGCGCGCAACTACCTCTTGCCCCAGCGCAAGGCGCTGCGCGCGACGAAGGACAACCGCGAACGCTTCGAGCGCGAGCGAACCCAGCTCGAGGCGACGAACCTCGAGCACTCCACCGAGGCCGAATCGGTGGCGGCGAAATTGGAGGATCGCACGTACGTCCTGCTCAGGCAGGCGAGCGAAGCCGCCCAGCTCTATGGATCGGTATCGGCGCGCGACATCGCCGAGACCGTGACCAAGGCCGGCGTCGGCATCGAGCGCACCCAGGTCCAGCTCGAGCGGCCGATCAAGACGCTGGGAATCCACGTCTTGCGCGTCAGGCTCCACCCGGAAGTGATCGTCAGCATCAACGTCAACGTGGCGCGCTCGGCGGAAGAGGCCGAGGCCCAGGCGGCCGCCGTCGCCGCCGGCGAACCGACGCCGGCCGAGATCACAGCCGTGGCCGAAGCGGCGAAGGCCGAGGCGGCAGCGGCCGCGGAAGGCGAATCCGCCGTCCCGCCCGCCGAGCAAGGCGAACCCGCGGACGCCACCGCCGGGGAAGGCGAAGCGGCTGAAAAAAGCCAGGGCTGAGGAGGCCGCCCCGCCTCGATACGAGCGTGACCGGCCCGGCCGGGCCGTGACTGGGCGATTGTTAAACCGCTGATCATTCGCTAGAATTCCCTGCCGTGTCGGCGCGCGTCGAACGAGCGGGCGGCGCCGCGGCGACCGGTGGTACGGCACGGCGAAATCGGGAGGATCAGCCATGCTGCTCGCGAGCTTCTTGCGCCGCACGATCCGGTGCGGCCGCCTCACCGTCATCGACGCGACGGGCCGGGCGCACGTGTTCGGCGGCGTCGGCGCACGTCCGGCGGCGACCATTCGCCTGCACGACCCGGCGCTTCACCGCAAGCTGTTCCTCAACCCGTATCTCTACGTCGGCGAAGCATACTTGGACGTCACGCTGACCATCGAGAAGGGGACGCTCCGTTATTTTCTCGAGCTGTGCTGCGTCAATCTCGCGATCGCCGAGCCGACCGGGGCCGAGCGCGTGGTGAGCCGCCTCGCGCATGTCCTGCGCCCGCTTCTGCAGCACAATCCCGTCGGCCGCGCGCGCAAGCACGTCGCCCATCACTACGATCTCTCCGACACGCTCTACGACCTCTTCCTCGACCGCGACCGGCAGTACTCCTGCGCCTATTTCGAATCGCGCGACCTCACGCTCGAAGAGGCGCAGCAGGCGAAGACGCGCCACCTCGCCGCCAAGCTGCTGCTCGAGCCCGGCCACAAGGTCCTCGACATCGGCTCCGGCTGGGGCGGTATCGCGCTCTACCTCGCCCGCGTCGCCGGCGCCGACGTCACCGGCGTTACGCTCTCCGCGGAGCAGCACAGGGTGTCCGAGCAACGCGCAAGGGAGATGGGAGCCGACGATCGCGTGCGCTTTCACTTACGCGACTACCGCGAGGAGACCGGGCGCTACGACCGCATCGTCTCGGTCGGCATGTTCGAGCACGTGGGCGTCAAGCACTACGGCGAGTTCTTCGAAAAGGTCCGCGACCTGCTCGCCGACGACGGCGTCGCGCTCCTCCACTCGATCGGCCGCGCCGAAGGCCCCGGCACGACCAACCCATGGATGCGCAAGTACATCTTCCCCGGCGGCTACACCCCGGCGTTGTCCGAGGTGTTGCCGGCGATCGAGCGTGCGGGTCTTTTCGTCACCGACATCGAGATCCTCAGGCTGCACTACGCCGAGACCCTGAAGGAGTGGCTCAACCGCTTCACCGCCAACCGTGACAAGGTGGCGGAACTCTACGACGAGCGCTTCTGCCGCATGTGGGAGTTCTATCTCGCCGCCTGCGAGATGGGCTTTCGCCACTGGGACCAGATGGTTTTCCAGATCCAGCTCGCCAAGCGCGTCGACGCGGTGCCGCTCACCCGCGACTACATCTACGATTGGGAGCACACCCACCTGCGCGATACCGTCGCCGCCTGACCACCTTGCGGGTCTTATCCCCGCAGTTTTCAGTCTGTGAAAGAATTTCGTCCCCGCGTTAAACAGCGCCGGGATCACCATTGTGTGTACGCCCGCGGCGGCTTCCGTGGTACATAGCGACGACAGTTTTGTGGGAGGGGGTTTTCAGTGGAGAGTGCTCTCGACGAGCGTAACGACGGCACCCCGTACCGCACGCTTCCCCACAACATAGAAGCCGAGCAGGCGTTGCTCGGCGCCATGCTCGTGAACAACGAGGCGGCCAATCGCGTCTCCGCCTTTCTCCGCCCCGAGCACTTCTTCCATCAGATTCACGGCCGTATCTTCGCGGCCATCGTCAAGATGGTCGAGCGCGGGCAGATCGCCACGCCGGTGACGCTCAAGCACTACTTCGAGAACGACGCGGCGCTCACCGACATCGGCGGGGCGCAATACCTCGCCCGGCTCGCCGGCTCGGCGGTGACCATCATCAACGCCGAGGACTACGGCCGCACCATCCACGACCTCTTCCTCAGGCGCGAGCTGATCCGCCTCGGCGAGGACGTCGTCAACACCGCCTTCGATTTCCACGTCGACACGCCGGCGCGCGAGCAGATCGAGGCGACCGAGCAACACCTCTTCACCCTCGCCGAGGAGGGTCAGTACGACGGCGGGTTCGAGCCCCTCAAGGGCTCGCTCACCAGCGCGCTCGGCATGATGGAGGCGGCGTACAAGCGCGAAGGCGGCCTCACCGGTGTCGCCACTGGACTGATCGACCTCGACAACCTGCTCGGCGGGCTGCACGCTTCCGACCTGATCATCCTCGCCGGGCGGCCGTCGATGGGCAAGACGGCGCTCGCCACCAACGCCGCCTTTCACGCCGCCAAGAGCCTCCGGGTCGAGACCGACGACGACGGCAACGCGCGCACCGTCGACGGCGCGGTCGTCGGTTTCTTCTCGCTCGAGATGTCGGCCGAACAGCTCGCCATCCGGCTGCTCGCCGAGGAGACGGGAATCTCGTCGGAGAAGCTGCGCCGCGGCCAGATATCGGGCGACGACTTCCAGAAGGTGGTACTGGCGAGCCAGAAGTTGAGCCGCGTGCCGTTCTTCATCGACGACACGCCGGCACTCTCGGTGGCGGCGTTGCGCACGCGCGCGCGGCGGCTCAAGCGCACCCAACAGCTGTCGCTGGTGGTCGTCGACTACCTGCAACTGCTGCGCCCCAGCGGGCGCACACGCTATGACAGCCGCGTGCTCGAGATCGCCGAGATCACCCAGGGGCTCAAGGCGCTGGCCAAGGAGCTCGACGTGCCGGTGCTGGCGGTGTCGCAGCTCAGCCGCGCCGTCGAGCAGCGCGACGACAAGCGCCCGCAGCTCGCCGACCTGCGTGACTCGGGCACCATCGAGCAGGACGCCGACGTCGTCATGTTCATCTTCCGCGAGGAATACTACCTGAGCCGCGGCGAGCCGATGCAACGCGCCGAGGAGACGCCCGAACACTTCGGCGAGCGCTACGAGAAGTGGCGCGGCCGCCTCGAAGCCGTGGCCGGCACTGCCGAGATCCTCGTCGCCAAGCAGCGCCACGGCCCCATCGGCAAGGTGCGCCTGCAGTTCACCGGCGAAACCACGAAGTTCAGCAGCCTCGACAAACACCACGACTCGGATGACGCCCCCTTCTGAACGCGCCGGGGCGACGCTCACCATCGACCTCGGCGCCATCGCGCGCAACTACCGGAGCTTGCGCGAGCGGGTCGCACCCGCGCGCTGCGCCGTCGTCGTCAAGGCCGATGCCTACGGCCTCGGCGTGGCGCAGGTGGCGCCGGCGCTGGCGAAGGCGGGCGCCGAGACCTTCTTCGTCGCCACCCTCGACGAGGCGATCGAATTGCGCGGCTTGGTGGCCGACGCCGGGATCGCCGTGCTCGACGGCGCGCTGCCCGGCACGGAAGCCGAGTTCATCGCCCGGCGCCTGACCCCGGTGCTCAACGACCTCGGGCAAATCGAGCGCTGGGCTGCGCTCGCCCGCGAACGCCAACGCCTCGATGCGATCGTCCATATCGACACCGGCATGAACCGCCTCGGCCTTCCGCCCTACGAAGTCGACCGCCTCGCCGCCGAGCCCGAACGCCTCGACGGTCTCGACCTGCGCCTCGTCATGAGCCACCTCGCCTGCGCCGAGGAGCGCGACAATGCCAAGAACGCCGAACAGCAGGCCGCATTCGCCGCTCAGCGCGCGCGCCTGCCGGCGGCGCCGGCGAGCCTCGCCAACTCTTCCGCCATCTTCCTCGGGCCCGAGTACCACTTCGATCTCGCCCGTCCCGGAGTCGCGCTCTACGGCGTGAACCCGACCCCCGGGCACTCCAATCCGATGGCGGAAGTGGTTCGTTTACAAGCCAGAATCATCCAGGTGCGCGACGTTGACACACCCCAGACCGTTGGCTATGGTGCCGCGCACCGCGTTACCGCGCCGGCGCGCATCGCCACCGTGCCTGTAGGGTATGCTGACGGGTATCTGCGTTCGCTCAGCAGTCATGGGTTTGCCGCCATCGGCGATGTCAGGATCGCGGTGGTGGGACGCGTTTCCATGGACCTGATCACCCTCGATGTTTCCGACCTGCCCGGCGAGCGGGCCCGGCCCGGCGCGACGGTCGACCTCATCGGCGGCGCCTGCCCGGTCGACGAGGTCGCCGGATGGGCCGGCACCATCGCCTATGAGATGCTCACCAGCCTCGGGCACCGCTACGCCCGGCGCTACGTCGGCGACGGCGCCTAAGCGATGAACCCGTTGGCGCGCATCGGACGCTTCTTTCTCGCCGCACTCGAAATCACCGGGCGTCTGGTCCTGTCCACCGGCAACTCGGTCTCCCATTGCGTACGGCTCCCGTTCTATCCCCGCCTGATCTGGCGGCAGGTGGCCGACGATAACCTTCACCCCTCTGGAAAAGTGTACACACCATGGGCCGACACCATTGGTCCCCTGGCTGAATTGGCATTGCTCAAAGAGGAGACTCCATGACGTCTCGTACCGTGCAGGCCTATGACACTCTGGTGCTCCACAATCCTAAGTCAGTTCTGGTCGTGCTGCTCTCAATTCTGGTTTTCTTCGGTTATCACACAAAAGACTTCAAGTTGGA
>JAZFVR010000062.1:0-6845 GCA_036447835.1 Alphaproteobacteria bacterium
GCGATCGCCTTCGAGCCGTCGCTGCACGCGTCGAGCACGACGACAATCTCGTCGGCGAAGCGCAGGCGCTCGAGGCAGTCGGCGAGCTGAGCCTCCTCGTTATGGGCGACCACCAGCGCCGAGAGCCGGGGCGCGCTCATGCGGCCCCTTCTCCGCAGCGCCGCCACAGGGCGATCGCGGCCTGCTCGACGGCGTCGACGCTCAGGCTTTCCATCAGCGTCTCGGTGGTGCGATGGTCGTAGCCGGCCGGGAAGAGCTCGGTATACGGGATGGCCGTCCGAATGTAGGCGGTGCGGTCGCCCCAGGGCGCATAGATCTCGGGGCGGCTCGGCCCGAACAGGCCGAGCGTCGGCACGCCGGCCGCCGCGGCGAGATGCATGAGGCCCGAATCGTTGCCGATATAGAGCGCACAGTAGCCCAGCGCCGCCGCCGCCGTCGGCAGATCGACCGCGCCGACGAGGTCGATCAGCCGCTCGGCCGGCACCGCGTCGAGCACGGGCTGCGCGATGGCGCGCTCGTTCGCGGCGCCGAACACCGCGACCCGGGCGCCGGGCAGGATACCGCCCGTGCCGGTGAGGCGCTCGATCAGCGCCACGAAACTCTCCGCCCGCCAGATCTTGCCGCGCCAGTTGGCGGTCGGGCCGACGCCCAGCACCGCACCGCCTTCGGGAACCAGGCGCGCGGCCTCGGTCTCGTGCTCGGACGCCGTCCACACCGTCGGCGCCGGCGGCTTGGTGAGGCGCATCGCCTTGGCCAGCCCGTAAAGGCGGTGACGGCGGCGACTCTCGCCGCGAAAGACGCGCCGCCGCCGCGCGATCAGGAACTGCGCGATCAGCGAGCCCCTGAGGTCGACCACCAGGTCCCAGCCCCAGCGCTGCGTGGCGCATGCGCGCCACAGGTCGAACCAGTGCAGCCCCCACTTGCGTTTGACGATCTCGATTCGCTTCACGACGTTGGGCGCGGCGGCGAACAGCGGCATCGCGGCGGGGCCGCAGGCGAGCGTGATGCGCGCCTGCGGGTAACGGGCGATGAGATGGGCGAGAACGCCAGTGGACAGCACGGCGTCGCCGATGCGCGTCGAGGTGATGAACAGGATGTTCACGTGAACAACGCCTCGAACTCGGCCGCGGCGGCGTCCCAGCCGCGCCCGCGCTGGTGCGCGCGGGCGTCGGCGCTGCGACCGCGGAAGACGTCGTCGTGGCCCAGGAGCAGCATGGCACAGCTCGCGAACGCCTCGTCATCGGGGACGGCGAAGCCGCTTTCGCCGTCGCGGATGCGCTCTTGCGCCGCGGCGAAGCGCCGGGTCACCGCGGGCACGCCCACGGCCTGCGATTCGGCGAGCGTCGAGCAGTAAACCTCGTTGGCGGCACCCGGGTATAGGTGAACGCGGGCGGTGCGATAGCCCTCGGCCATGTCGGGATCGGCGCACGGCCGTTCGATCACTACGCCCATTTCGCGCGCACCCAACGCGAGGTCGAGAATCGGCTTGACGCGCTCGGGCACCTCGGCGCCGAGCAAGCCCTTGTCGAGCGTCGCCGAATAGACGTGCAGCTCGGCGCCCTCGACTTTCGGTCGCACGTCCTTGACCCACAGGCGCAGCAACCATTCGAGGCCGCTGAGCGGGTGCGTCGTGACCACGGCGCGCGGCGGGTGCGCCGGCGCCATCTCGCTCGCCTCGAGGTAGTCGTCGCGCACCCCGGGCCCGACGACGACGGCGCGGTCCGCCAGGGCGCGTGGGCACGTAGCCTTGTGTGCCGGGCCCATGAACACGAGCGGCGCCTCGCCGTGGCGCTCGAGCACCGCGGCGTTGAGCCCCGCCTCGAGGTAGCCCCCCGGGTTGCCGAGCCACAGGATGCGGCGCTCGGCGCGCACGGGAAAGTCGAGCAGCGCCGGCTTGCGGTGGGCGATGAGCACGTCGCAGGATTCGCGCCTCGGATCCTCCCATGTCTGCCAGGGGACGCCGTGGGCGGTGATCGGGAAGCCACAGCGGTTGATGACGCGCACGTCGTGGCCGCGCCTGCGCAGCGCCGTGGGCAGGCTGGCGAACGCCTTCTCGATTCCGCCCAGGGGCTGGCTCGATGGGGTATAACCGTCGAACGGGATCGAATCGTCGACCAGGAGGATGTCCATGGGGCGATGGTTATACGCAATCACCCGCATCCGTGCCAAACTTTTGGCGGTGGTGGCGGCCCGGGTGCCGGCCTTGTCGCCAACGTGCTCGCGCCCCAGCTTGACTCGGTAATCCGGCCCCGGCGAACGAGAGAGGCCAGCGCGATCATGGAGGACAGACGGTACGTATTGCTCGAAGAACGCGGCGCGCTCGCGGTGCGCGGCGCCGAGGCGCGCTCGTTCCTCCAGGGCCTGATCTCGAACGACGTCGAGCGGGCGAGCGCAAGCCGGGCGATCTACGCCACCTTGCTCACGCCCCAGGGCAAGTTCCTGCACGACTTCTTCGTCGTCGCGCTCGACGGGGCGCTGGTGATCGACTGCGAGGCCGGGCGCCGCGCCGACCTCGAACGCCGGCTCAACTTCTACAGGCTGCGCGCCAAGGTCGAGATCGCGGCCGCGGACGATTACGCCGTCGCCGCGCTCATCGGCGAGGGCGCGGCCGACGCGCTCGGCCTCGACGCCGCCGAGGGCAGCGCGCGCGCGTTCGCCGGCGGCGTCGCCTACGTCGACCCGCGCTTCGCCGCCGCGGGCGCGCGCGCGCTGCTGCCACGGGCCGGCGCCGAGGACGCGCTCGAGACGGCCGGCTTCGCGCCCGCGCGCTTCGAAGACTACGACCGCCTCAGGCTCGCGCTCGGGCTCCCCGACGGCAGCCGCGACCTGCCGGTGGAGAAGGCCTTCCTGCTCGAGAACGGCATCGACGATCTCAACGGCATCGATTTCGGCAAGGGCTGCTACGTCGGCCAGGAACTCACCGCGCGCACCAAGAACCGTGGCGTGATCCGCAAGCGCCTGTTCCGCGTCGACGTCGACGGGCCCCTGCCGGCGCCGGGAACGCCGCTCATGCTCGGCGAGGCGAAGGCGGGCGTCATGCGCTCGGGCCGCGAAGGCGCCGGCCTGGCGCTGCTCAGGCTCGAGATGGTCGAGAAGGCGGCGGAGAGTGGCGAGGCGCTCACCGCAGGCGATGCCCGCCTCAGTCCGGTCAAGCCGGAGTGGGCGATGTTTTAGCCGTCTTCCAATAGGTTACCCTGGATCTTTCAACGTCTGAATTAGGTTGAGCAGGTTGGAACCCGCCCCTGCGCCCGGTGCCGCATCTCGGCCGTCGCGGACGCCATCGCCGCGATCATATGTTCTCGGCACCGCGCGTGACCGCGCATGGCAGCCTTGCCGAGGTTGCCGGACTCGCGATGCCGGAAACGCTGTAGTCTCCCCCGGTCGCCGACCATTCGATCAGGGGGGCCATGACGGACACGGTACCCTCCGGCGCCGCCGCCGGAACCGTATCGGGAAATCTCCAAGGCATCGGCTGGATGCTTCTCACCGGGCTCTTCTTCGTGGGGGTGACGGGGATCGTCCGCCACCTGGGCACCGACATGAGCCCCATGCAGGCGGCGTTCATCCGCTACGTGTTCGGCCTGTTCCTGCTGGCGCCGGTGTTCCTGCGCCTCAAGGGCCCGCGCCTGTTCGCACGGCCGTTCCTCTCCAGGCGCCTCGGCCTCCACGCGCTGCGCGGACTGGCCCACGGCGTCGGCGTGATGCTGTGGTTCTACGCCATGGCACGCATCCCCATCGCCGAGGTCACGGCGCTCGGATTCACGGCGCCGATCTTCACCACCATCGGCGCCGCGCTGTTCCTCGGTGAACGGCTGCGCATGCGGCGTATCGGCGCGGTCCTCATGGGTTTCGGCGGCGCACTGTTGATCCTCCGCCCGGGCTTCCAGGCCGTCGACATGGGCGCCGTGGCGCAGCTCGTCGCCGCGCCGCTGTTCGCGGTCTCGTTCCTCATCGCCAAGAAGCTCACCGAGACCGAATCGAACGCCTCGATCGTCGCCTACATGGCGATCTTCGTGACGCTGGTGCTGCTGCCGCCGGCGTTGATGGTCTGGCGCACGCCGAGTTGGGAGGAGCTCCTGTGGCTGGGCGTCACGGCGATCCTCGCCACCCTCGGCCACCTCACGCTCACGCAAGCGTTCCGCTCGGCCGAGATCACGGTGACCCAGCCGTTCTCCTTCATCCAGCTGCTGTGGGCGACGCTTCTGGGGCTCTATGTCTTCGCCGAGCGGCCCGACATGTGGACCTGGATGGGCGGCGCCGTGATCGTCGCCAGCGCCACCTACATCGCCCACCGCGAATCGCTGGCGAGAAAAGCGCCGATCGAACGCTGAGGCGCAAGCAACCGCTCAGCTGTTCTCCGCGATCGCCGCCTGCGCCGCGGCGAGGCGGGCGATGGGCACGCGATACGGCGAACACGAGACGTAGTCGAGGCCGACCTGCTGGCAGAAGCGGATCGAATCGGGATCGCCGCCGTGCTCGCCGCAGATGCCGAGCTTGAGGCCGGGGCGCGCGGCGCGGCCGCGCTCGGCGGCGATGGAAACGAGCTCGCCGACGCCGTCGACGTCGATGGAGACGAACGGGTCGCGCGCGATGATGCCGGCGCGCTGGTAGCTTTCGAGGAAGCTCGCCGAATCGTCGCGCGAGATGCCGAAGGTCGTCTGCGTCAGGTCGTTGGTTCCGAAGCTGAAGAACTCGGCGCCGCCGTCGCCGGCGGCGATCTCGCGCGCGCGCAGCGCCGCACGCGGCAGCTCGATCATGGTGCCGACGAGATAGCCGATCGCGACTCCCTGCGATGCCGCCACCTCGGCCGCCACCGCGTCGATGCGCTCCTTGAGGATGTCGAACTCGCGCCGCGTGGCGATCAGCGGGATCATCACCTCGGGCGTCACGGCCTCGCCCGTCTCCTTGCCCACCGCCGCCGCCGCCTCGAAGATCGCGCGCGCCTGCATCTCGTAGATCTCCGGGTAGGTGATGCCGAGCCGGCAACCGCGGTGGCCGAGCATGGGATTCGTCTCCTTGAGCCGTGCGGCGCGGTAGCGCGCGGTCTCGAGGTCGAGGCCGATGGCCTCGGCGACCTCGGCGAGCTCGTCGTCGGCGTTGGGCAGGAACTCGTTCAACGGCGGATCGAGCAGGCGGATCGTCACCGGCAGCCCGGCCATGATGCGGAACAGCTCGACGAAGTCCTGGCGCTGCATGGGCAGGATCTTGGCCAGCGCGTGGCGGCGCTCCGCGACCGTTTCGGCCATGATCATCTCGCGCATGGCGACGATGCGCTCGGCCTCGAAGAACATGTGCTCGGTGCGGCACAGGCCGATGCCCTCGGCGCCGAAGTCACGCGCGGCGCGCGCGTCGGCCGGGGTGTCGGCGTTGGCGCGCACGCCGAGGCGGCGCTCGCCGTCGGCCCATTCCATCAGTGTCGTGAAGTCGCCCGAGAGCTCGGGCTGCACCATTGGCACCTCGCCGAGCATGACCTCCCCGCTGGCGCCGTCGATGGTGATGACGTCGCCGCGCTTGACCGTCGCCTTGCCGGCGCCGAACGTCTCGGCCGCGTAGTCGATGCGCAGCTCGCCGGCGCCGACGACGCAGGGCCGGCCCATGCCGCGCGCCACCACCGCGGCGTGGCTGGTCATGCCGCCGCGGCTGGTGAGGATGGCGCGCGCCGCGTGCATGCCGTGGATGTCCTCGGGGCTGGTCTCGACGCGCACCAGGACCACCGCCTTACCCTGGGCGGCGAGGTCCTCGGCCTCGTCGGCGTTGAAGGCGACGACCCCCGACGCCGCCCCCGGCGAGGCCGGCAGCCCGCGCGCCAGCACGGTGCGCGGCGCCTTCGGGTCGAGCGCCGGGTGCAGGAGTTGGTCGAGCGAAGCGGGATCGACGCGGCACACCGCTTCCGCTTGACTGATCAGCCCCTCGCGCGCCATCTCGACCGCGATGCGCACGCCGGCGCCCGCCGTGCGCTTGCCGGCGCGCGTCTGCAGCATCCACAGCTTGCCGCGCTGCACCGTGAACTCGATGTCCTGCACGTCGCGGTAGTGGCGCTCGAGGCGCTCGAAGACGTCGGTGAGCCGGGCGAAGACCTCGGGCATCGTCTCTTCCATCGCCACGAACGCGCCGTTGCCCGAATTCTCCGCCGCGACGGTGAGCGGGTGCGGCGTGCGGATGCCGGCGACCACGTCTTCTCCTTGCGCGTTGACCAGATACTCGCCGTAGACCTCCTTCGCCCCGGTCGCGGGATTGCGCGTGAAGGCGACGCCGGTGGCGCAGTCGTCGCCCATGTTGCCGAACACCATCGCCTGCACGTTGACCGCCGTGCCCCACGATTCGGGAATGTCGTGGAGGCGGCGGTAGGTGACCGCGCGCTGGTTCATCCACGAGCCGAACACCGCGCCGATGGCGCCCCAGAGCTGGTCGTTCACGTCTTCGGGAAACGCCACGCCGCACGCCTCCTCCACCACGTCCTTGTACGCCTCGACCAGCGCCTTGAGATCGTCGGCGGAAAGCTCGGTGTCGAGCGCCACGCCGAGCCCCGCCTTGTGGTGCTCGAGCAGATCCTCGAACGCGTGGTGCTCGACGCCGAGCGCGACGTTTCCGTACATCTGAATGAAGCGGCGGTAGCTGTCGTAAGCGAAGCGCGGATCGCCCGAATTGCGCGCCAGCCCCGCGGCCGTCTCGTCGTTGAGGCCGAGGTTGAGCACCGTGTCCATCATCCCCGGCATCGACGCGCGCCCGCCCGAGCGCACCGAGACGAGCAGCGGGTTGGCGGCGTCGCCGAACTTCGCCCCGGCGCTCTTCTCGACCGCCGCGAGCGCCGCCGCGACCTCGTCGGCGAGGCCGTCGGGGTAGGC
>JAZFVR010000063.1:0-13501 GCA_036447835.1 Alphaproteobacteria bacterium
GAAGGGCGGGGCGCCACGGCGATATCGGTTTGGACGCAAGAAGCGGATATCGGCCGCCGCGCCGTCCGCGCTTAACTGCGCGCCTGCGCAACGACGACGAAGGAAATCGCAATGGCGGGCCGGGCGATGGGCGCAACCGAATGGCTGCTGTTGACGGCGCTGTCGATTCTCTGGGGCGGCTCGTTCTTCTTCGTCGAAGTCCTGCTCGACGCGGCCGATCCGATGTCCGTCGTGCTCATGCGCGTCGCGCCGGCGGCGGTCGCACTGACGGTATTCACCTATGCGGCGGGCTACCGCCTGCCAAGGGACTTCGTCACTTGGCGTGCGTTCCTTGTCATGGGCGCGCTCAACAATGCGGTCCCTTTCACCCTGATCGCCTGGGGTCAGGTTCACATCGATAGCGGGCTCGCCGCCATCATGAATGCCGCCACGCCGCTCTTTACCGTCGTCCTCGCCCACCTCGTGACGGCCGACGAACGCCTGACCGCGAACCGGGGAATCGGCGTCCTCGTTGGACTGCTCGGCGTGGTCGTCCTGGTCGGACCGGAGGCGCTCTCCGGGCTGGGGCTCGAGGTCTTGGCGCAGCTGGCGGTCCTCGGCGCGGCGCTCTGCTACGCCATGGCGGGCATCTACGGGCGGCGGCTCGCGGTGCTCCCGGCTCCGACCGCGGCCGCGGGAATGTTGATCGCATCGACGGCGATCGCGATTCCGGTGGCGTTCGTTCTCGGGGCGCCGCTCTCCGTCGATCCGACCGCACCGGCGCTGGGCGCGATGCTCGGCCTTTCGCTCCTCAGCACGGCCTGCGCGTACCTCATCTACTTTCGCGTCCTCGCCACGGCGGGCGCGACGAACCTCCTCCTCGTCACGTTTCTCATCCCACCCAGCGCCGTGGTGCTTGGCGTCGTCGTATTGGGCGAGCGACCGACGTTGAGCGCCATCGCCGGAATGATCTTGGTCCTGCTGGGCCTCGTCGTGATCGACGGTCGCCTGATACGGCGAAGCGCCGCCGCGAACCCGACGCCCGCCCGCTGACACAGCGGGCCTCTCCCTCTCCCCCGCATGCGCAGGGGGGTTGCAGAGGCTTGGCGAGGCCTGGGGCCGAGCCCTAGCCATAGCCCTAGCCGAAGCTGCTGGGTGAGGGAGTCGCGCTTGGCGCACCTCTGCTGCGTTCAGAGGCGCAGCCTATAGCCGGAAGGCGGCGCTTAGACCACCTTGCCGTGGCAGTGCTTGTATTTCTTGCCCGTGCCGCAGGGGCAGCGCTCGTTGCGGCCGACCTTGCCCCACGTCGTCGGGTCGGCGGGACTGCGCATCTCGGGCGCGACGCGCGCGCCTGCGCCGAACGGATGGGACGGCGGCGGCAGCGGCATGCGGTCCTCGCCGTTGGTCGGGTCGGGGCGAGATTCCTGCATCTGGCGCCGTTCCTCGGGTTCGAAGTCGCTTTCCGGCTGGGCGATGCGCAGCTCGAGATGCGACAGCACCGTCGTCACCGAGCCGCGCAGCGCGTCGAGCATCTTCTCGAACAGGTCGAACGCCTCGCGCTTGTACTCGTTCAAGGGGTCGCGCTGGCCGTAGGCGCGCAAGCCGATGCCCTGGCGCAGATGATCGAGCGACAAGAGGTGGTCCTTCCAGTGCTGGTCGAGGAGCTGCAGCAGCAGGCTCTTCTCCGCCATGCGCATCAGCTCGGGCCCGTAGCGCGCCACCTTTTCGGCCATCTTGCGGTCCGACATCTCGGTGGTGCGCTCGCGGATCTCCTCGTCGGCGATGCCCTCCTCCTTGGCCCACTCGGCGATGGGAACGTCGACGGCGAGCACGCGCAACGCCTCGGCGTGCAGCGCGTCCACCTCCCACTGCTCGTGGTACGCCTTCTCGGGGATGAAGCGTGCGACCATGTCGTCGATCACCCCGTGGCGCATGCTGGCGACGTCTTCCGAGACATCGGTGGCGCTCATCAGCTCGATGCGCTCGCTGTAGATCTGCTTGCGCTGGTCGCTCATGACGTCGTCGAACTTGAGCAGGTTCTTGCGGATCTCGAAGTTGCGCGCCTCGACCTTCTGCTGCGCCTTTTCGATCGCCTTGTTGATCCACGGGTGGATGATCGCCTCGCCCTCCTGCAGCCCGAGCTTCTGCAGCATGCCGTCCATGCGCTCGGAGCCGAAGATGCGCATCAGGTCGTCGGCGAGCGAGAGGTAGAACTTCGAGCAGCCGGGGTCGCCCTGGCGGCCCGACCGCCCGCGCAGCTGGTTGTCGATGCGCCGGCTCTCGTGGCGCTCGGTGGCGACCACGTAGACGCCGCCGGCGGCGATCACCTTCCTCTTGTCTTCCTCGATCTCGGCTTCGATCTGGGCGATGCGCCGCGCGCGCTCGGCCTCGTCCTCGACCCCGTCGAGCTCCCGGAGGATGCGCATGTCGCGGTTGCCGCCGAGCTGGATGTCGGTGCCGCGGCCGGCCATGTTGGTGGCGATGGTGATGGTGCCGGAAACACCCGCCTGGGCGACGATGTAGGCTTCCTGCTCGTGGTAGCGGGCGTTGAGCACGTTGTGCGGGACCTTGCGCTTCTTCAGCAGCGCCGACAGCTGCTCGGACTTCTCGATGCTCACCGTGCCGACGAGCATCGGCTGGCTGCGCTCGCAGCACTCCTCGATGAGCGCCACCACGGCGTCGAGCTTCTCCTTCGTGGTGCGGTAGACCTCGTCGTCGTGGTCGTTGCGGATGCACGGCAGATTGGTCGGAATCTCGATCACCTCGAGCTTGTAGATATCGGCGAACTCGGCCGCCTCGGTCATCGCCGTGCCGGTCATGCCGGCGAGCTTGGGATAGAGCCGGAAGTAGTTCTGGAAGGTGATCGAGGCGAGGGTCTGGCTCTCGTTCTGGATGGAGACGTTCTCCTTGGCCTCGAGCGCCTGGTGCAGCCCTTCCGAGAAGCGCCGGCCTTCCATCATGCGGCCCGTGAACTCGTCGATGATGATGACCTTGTCGTCCTTGACGATGTAGTCGGTGTCGCAGGCGAACAGCTTGTGGGCGCGCAGCGCCTGGTTGACGTGGTGGACGGTCGAGACGTTCTGGATGTCGTAGAGCGTGTCGCTCTTGAGCAGGCTCGCGGCGCGCAGCATGGCCTCGATCTTATCGGCGCCGGCGTCGGTGAGCGTCACCGAGCGCGACTTCTCGTCCTTCTCGTAGTCGTCGTCGCCGAGCCGGGGGATGAGCCTGTCGACGCGGCGGTACAGTTCGGAGTTCTCCTCCGTCGGGCCCGAGATGATGAGCGGCGTGCGCGCCTCGTCGATGAGGATCGAATCGACCTCGTCGACGATGGCGTAGTTGAACGGCCGCTGCACCATGGCCTCGAGCTGGAACTTCATGTTGTCGCGCAGGTAGTCGAAGCCGAACTCGTTGTTGGTGCCGTAGGTAACGTCGGCGGCGTATTGCGCGCGGCGCTCGTCGTCCTTGAGGCCGTGGACGATGCAGCCGACCTCGAGGCCGAGGAACCTGTAGATCTGACCCATCCACTCGGCGTCGCGCTGGGCGAGGTAGTCGTTGACCGTGACCACGTGGACGCCCTTGCCTTCGAGCGCGTTGAGGTAGACCGCGAGCGTCGCCACCAGCGTCTTGCCCTCGCCGGTCTTCATCTCGGAGATCATGCCCCGGTGCAGCACGATGCCGCCCATGAGCTGGACGTCGAAATGGCGCTGGCCGAGGGTGCGCTTGGCCGCCTCGCGCACGGTGGCGAATGCCTCGACGAGCAGGTCGTCGAGCGTCTCGCCGGCCTCGATGCGTTCGCCGAAGGCGGCCGTGCGGGCGCGGAGCGCGTCGTCCGAGAGCGCTTCGAGCTCGGGTTCGAGGACGTTGATCTCCGCGACCGGGTTCTCGAACGTTTTGACTATGCGGTCGTTGACGGTGCCGAAGAACCGCCGCGCGAGGGCGCCGATCATGGTTCGCGACTGGCCTTTCAGACGAACGTTTCCGCGGGGCCGGGGGCGGTCCCGCAGGTGACAGATAAGCAACGCACGGGGTGCTGTCAACGACCGCTCCAAGGGCCGCAGGCCCCCGTCGCGCTTGTTTCGGGGCCTTCGATGTGCATGATCCGCTGCCATGGCCCGCTCGCTGCACCGGACCCTGCCATGATCCCACTCTTCGCGCCGCGCTGAGCCGTGCCGCAGCTCTCGCCGCTCGCCCCGGCCGCCTTCCCGGCCATGCCCGCCGTCGCGGGCGTGCGCTTCGCAGCCACCGCCTGTGGCATCAAGCCCGGCGTGGCGAGCGACCTGCTGCTCGTCGACCTCGTGCCCGGCACCACCGTCGCCGGCGTTCTCACGCGCTCGCTCACCGCTTCGCCGCCGGTGCATTGGTGCCGGCGGGCGCTCGCCGGCGGCCGCGCGCGCGGCCTCGTGGTCAACTCGGGCAACGCCAACGCCTTCACCGGGCCGGCGGGGACCGCCGCGGTCGAGACCACCGCGGCCGAGGCGGCGCGGCTCATGGGTTGCGCGGCGGAGGAGGTGTTCGTCGCCTCGACCGGGGTGATCGGCGAGCCGCTGCCGACGGAGCGGATCGTCGCCGCGCTGCCGGGGCTCGCCGGGGCCCTCGCGCCGGGCGACTGGGAGGCCGCCGCGCGGGCGATCATGACCACCGACACCTACCCCAAGGGCGCCGCGGCCCGGGCGGCGATCGATGGCGTTCCCGTCGCCATCGCCGGCATCGCCAAGGGCTCAGGCATGATCGCGCCCGACATGGCGACCATGCTCGCCTTCCTGTTCACCGACACGGCGCTGCCGGCGGCTATGCTCGGGAATCTGCTCGGGGCCGCGGTCGACCGCTCGTTCCACTGCATCACCGTCGATGGCGACACCTCGACCAGCGACACGGTGCTGCTCTTCGCCACCGGCGCCGGAGAGGGCCACGCCGAACCCGCCGCGGCCGACGACCCCCGCCTCGAGGGCCTCCGCGCGGCGCTCGAATCGGTCTGCCTCGACCTCGCGCAGCAGGTTGTGCGCGACGGCGAGGGGGCGCAGAAGTTCGTCGCCATCGCCGTCAGCGGCGCCGCAACCGACGCCGCGGCGCGCCGCATCGGGCTCGCGGTCGCCAACTCGCCGCTGGTCAAGACCGCGATCGCCGGCTCCGACGCCAACTGGGGCCGCATCGTCATGGCGGTGGGCAAGGCCGGCGAGGCGATCGATCCCGAGCGCCTCACGATCGGCGTCGGCGGCGTCCGCATCACCGAGGCCGGCGGCCGCGCCGACGGCTACGACGAGGCGCCTGTCGCCGCCCACATGGCGGGCCGCGACATCGAAATCGCCGTCGACGTCGGCGTGGGCGAAGGCTCGGCCACGGTGTGGACCTGCGACCTCACCCACGGCTACATCGACATCAATGCCGACTATCGCACTTGAGCCCTGTGAACCCCCGCCTTGAGACGCCGCGACTGGTCCTGCGGCCGGTGACACTCGCCGACGCGCCTGACGTGCAGCGCCTGGTCGGCGACTGGGCGGTGGCGCGGACGCTGGCCCGCGTGCCGCACCCTTACACGGACGGCATGGCCGAGGAATGGATCGAATCACTGGCCGGCGGCTTCGCCAGTGGCACGGCCTTCGTCTTCGCCCTTGAACCGCGTAGCGACACAGGGCCTTCATCGGTGTCGTCGGCATCGAGCGCAGCGCCGACGGCGTCTATGTCCTTGGTTATTGGCTGGGGCGGTCCTATTGGGGCCGGGGCTACATGACCGAGGCCGCCGTCCGGGCCGTCCGCTACGCCTTCGACGACGGCAGCGTCGACCGCATCAACGCCTCGGCGCTGCCCGAGAACGCCGCTTCGATCGCCATCCTGCGACGCCTCGGCATGACCGACGAGGGACGCACTGTGATGGACTTTCCAGCCCGCGGGGAGCGCCGCGAGGTCATACGGTTCTCGCTGCGGCACGAAGACTTTGAGGTCCATGGCTGAGCCCGCCGAGGTTGTTCTCGTCGCCGCGGTGGCGCTGATCGACGCCGACGGGCGCGTGCTGCTCGCGCGCCGGCCCGAGGGCAAGGCGATGGCCGGGCTGTGGGAGTTTCCCGGCGGCAAGGTCGAGGCGGGCGAGACGCCCGAGGCGGCGCTGGTGCGCGAGCTCGACGAGGAGCTCGGCATCGAGGTGGCGCCGAGCTGCCTCGCGCCCTTCACCTTCGCCTCGCACGCCTACGAAGACTTCCACCTCCTCATGCCGCTCTTCGTCTGCCGCGTGTGGGAGGGCCCGGTGCGCCCGCGCGAGGGCCAGGAGACCGCCTGGGTCAGGCCGGCGCGGCTGCGCGACTATCCCATGCCCCCCGCCGACGAACCCCTGGTGGCGATGCTGCAGGACTTGTTGTGAGGCGGGCGACGGTTCGGAACGGCGGCGCGCCGTCGATCGCAGTGCCGTGGCCGTCGATGAGGTGACAGGCGCTGCACCACTGCTCGGCCGTACGTTTGCCCTCGTCCGCGCTTTGCTGCGAGAGCGCCGGCGAGGCGAGCATCAGCACGATGAACGCGAGCGTGATGAGCGCCGGCAACCAGCCGCCGTGCGTCATGCGATGGCCGCGCATCCTTCGGCTCCTGCCGTAACTGGGCACGGATTCCGCCGCTCATTATGATCTTCCCGGGCGCCGGCGAACTGAGATGGATCAAGCGGGCGGTTCAGGGCCGCGCCTTGTCTCCCGCCGGTATCTCGGCCGCGCCGAGGGCGTCGGCGAGGCGCGCTTTAGCGCTGCCGGGCCTGAGAGCCTTCTGCTGGCTCTCGTGCGGCGCCCATGCGGTGAGGTAGACGATCTCGAAGGTCGCCGGCACCCGGCCGTCGGCGTCGGCGAAGCGTGCTTCGTAGGCCGCCGCGGCGGCGGCCAGCGTGGCGCGACGGCTGAAGCCCTTGCGCCGCTCGACGACGGCGTTGGACTCGCCCATGCCGCGCAGCTCGCGCATCAGCGCGAGCGTGTCCGGGTAGGTGACGGTTATGGTGTCGACGTCGACGACGGGGAGCGCGAAGCCCGCGCGCTGCAAAAGCTCGCCGGCGACCGCCGCGTCGGCGAAGGGCGAGGCGCGCGGGCTCAGGCCCCCTTCCTCGGCGACCTCGGCCTCGGCGAACGCCGCCCTCAGCTCATGGAGCGTGTCGCCGCCGAGCATCGCCGCGAGGAACAGGCCGTCGGGCCTGAGCGCCCTGCGCATCTGCACCAGCGCGCCGGGCAGGTCATTGACCCAGTGCAGGCTGAGCACGCTCGCCACTAGGTCGAACGACGTGTCGGCGAAGGGCAGCATCTCCTCGTCGGCGGCGACACGCGGGCCGGAAGCCCGGCCCAGCATCGCCGGCGACAGGTCGGCCTGGACCAGCCGCTCGATGCCGCCGCGGCCGGCGAGCGCGTCCGCGAAGGCACCCGAGTGGCAGCCGAGATCGAGGGCCACGGGGAACGCGCGGCGCACGTCGTCGAGCCGGTCGGCGAGGCGCTCTGCGACCTCGCGCAGGAGGAAGTCGTGCTCATCCAGGCGCGCGGCCGCGCGGTCGCGGTGGGCCCGCACCGCGGCGCGGTCGAACACGGCGATGGGGTCGCTCATGCGCCCAATATGGCGCGCACCGCCGTGAACGGGAAGGGTTGAGGCGGCCGCGGCGGCGCGCCGGCGATGCTGCCCTTGACGGCGGGGCGCAGGGAGCGCGCATACTGGCGCATGCAGCTTCTCATACGTCCACCCGCCGCCGCCGGCCGTTGGTTGACGCTGGCGCTCGACGCGCTGCTGCCGCCGCGCTGCCTCGCCTGTGCGGCGGCGGTCGACGTGCCGGGACGGCTGTGCGCCGGATGCTGGTCGGCGGTCGATTTCATCGCTCCGCCGCAATGCGCCCTGTGCGGCTTCCCGTTCGATTACGACGAGGGCGCGGACGTGCTGTGCGGCGCCTGTATCGCGTCGCCGCCGGCGTTCGACCGGGCACGCTCGGTGCTGCGCTACAGCGGCGTCGCCCGCGATCTCGTCCTCGGCTTCAAGCATCGCGACCGCACCCACGCCGCGCCGCCCTTCGCCCAATGGATGGAGCGCGCCGGCGAGGCGCTGCTCGCCGACGCCGACGCGGTGGCGCCGGTGCCGCTGCACCGCTTCCGGCTGTTCACGCGGCGCTACAACCAGGCGGCGCTGCTCGCCCGCGAGCTGGCCCGCCTCTGCGACCTTCCCTTCGCGCCCGACCTGCTGGCGCGCACGCGCCACACCCGAAGCCAGGCCGGGCTCAGCCGCCGGGGCCGCATCGAGAACGTGCGCGGCGCCTTCGCCGTGCGCCGCGTCGAGGACGTGCGCGGACGCCGCATCGTGCTCGTCGACGACGTCATGACCACCGGCGCCACGGCGGGCGCCTGCGCCGCCGTTCTCAAGCGAGCCGGCGCCCTCGGCGTCGACGTGCTCAGCCTGGCGCGGGTGGTCCCGGGGCACGACCGGGACCATGCTATATTGGGCAGCGAAAATGAGCCGCCGCCGGCTCGACGAGGTTCCTAAGCGCCCGGAATCGGGATATATACGACGATGATGATGTGTCCGTTATTCCGGGCGGACACGCCCGATCCGCTGCTGGAGGTCGCGTGATGGCCAAGAGATTCACCGTCGCCTGCGTGCAGGTCAGCGCCGGCCAGGACATGGACGCCAACGTCAAGGCGGCGAGCGATCTCGTGCGCCGGGCGCGCGACGCCGGCGCCGAGTTCATCCTGCTGCCCGAGAACGTCGCCCTCATGGAGCCGAGATCCGAGGTCATCCGCCGCCACGCTGTGCCCGCCGGCGAACACCCGGTGCTGGCGGCGCTGCGCGATCTCGCCGGCGAGATCGGGGCGTGGCTGCTCACCGGCTCGCTGCCCATGCGCTCGCCCGACGGTCGCGTCGCCAACTGCTCGACGCTTCTCGACCCGAGCGGCGCGGTGGTGCAGAGCTACGACAAGATCCACATGTTCGACGTCGATCTGCCGAGCGGCGAGAGCTACCGCGAATCGAAGACCTTCCAGCCCGGCGAGGAGGCGTGC
Organism: Alphaproteobacteria bacterium; assembly: GCA_036447835.1. Taxonomy (GTDB): domain Bacteria; phylum Pseudomonadota; class Alphaproteobacteria; order JAAXGF01; family JAAXGF01; genus JAZFVR01. Next base: position 8,976 of record JAZFVR010000063.1, read on the forward strand.
CTCGCCGAGACGCCGTGGGGCGTGCTCGGCATGACCGTGTGCTACGACCTGCGCTTCCCCCAGCTTTATCGCAGCCTCGCCCAGGCGGGGGCGCATTTCCTCAGCATTCCCGCCGCCTTCACCAAGGTCACCGGCGAGGCCCACTGGCACGTGCTGCAGCGCGCCCGCGCCATCGAAAGCGGCTGCTTCGTGTTCGCGCCCACCCAGTGCGGCCGGCACTACGGAACGCGCCGCACCTTCGGTCATTCGCTGATCGTCGACCCGTGGGGCGAGGTTCTCGCCGACGGCGGCGAGGAGGTGGGATTCATCACCGCCGAGATCGATCCGGCCAGGGTCGACGAGGTGCGGGCGATGATCCCGAGCCTCACCCATGACCGGCCGTTCAGCGCTCCGGCGCCGGGCAAACCGCGCATATCCGCTGTTTCATAGCCGGGCGCGGCGTCTTCATCTCGATCTCCTCGTAGGCGACGACGCGCAGCGTGCCGCGCACCGCCTCGAGCAGCTCGCCGGGGCGCAGCAGGTGGTCGGGGTTGCGCGGCCTGCCGAAGCGCTCGTTGCCTTCGGCGAAGGTGTCGTAGATCAGCACGCCGCCGGGGGCGAGGGCGGCGGTGAGGGCGGGAAACAGCGGCCGGTGCAGGTAGTTGATCACCACCACGCCGCCGAATCGCGCGTCGCCCGGGGGCCACGCGCCGCCCTCCTCGAGGTCGGCCTCGACGAGCGTCAGGCCCGGCGTGTCGGCGGCGAGGTCGAGGTCCGAGAGGTCGCGGTCGATCGCCGTGACCGGGTGGCCGCGGGCGAGGAACAACCGCGTGTGGCGGCCGCCGCCGCAGGCGACGTCGAGCACCGGCGCGTCCGCCGGGACCAGCGGCGCGAAGCGCTCGACCCACGGCGACGGCACCGGTGAGCACGGATGATGGCGCTGCTTCCCCATGAGGTTCCCGCTGCTGCCTTGTCGTTACCGTGTCATTACCGTTAAGCGCGTGCAGGCGCGAGCGCCGCCGTTAAACATACAAAAAGCGTTGTAATTCGAGCCGATATGATAAAATCATATGAACAATTGATCGAGTCCGGGCGCGGCCGATGATCGTTTTCGACCTCAAATGCACCGGCGACCATGTCTTCGAGGCATGGTTTCGCGACGGCGAGACGTACGAGGCCCAGGCCGAGGCGGGTGAGATTTCGTGCCCGGTTTGCGGCTGCACCAACGTCGCCAAGGCGCTGATGGCGCCCAACGTGGCGCCCCGCTCGGAGCACCGCGAATCGGCGCGGATCGAGCAGGTGGTGCATTACCTGCGTGCCGTGCACGACCACGTCGAAAAGAACTTCGACGACGTCGGCCGCCGCTTCCCCGAAGAGGCGCGCAAGATGCACTACGGCGAGGCCGAGAAACGCAACATCTACGGCCAGGCGACGAGCGAGGAGGCGGAGGAGCTCGAGGACGAGGACATCGAGTTCGGCTTCATTCCGTCGGTCCCCCGCTACGACAGCTGATTGTCGCCGCGGGGTCCGTGCCGGGCGCCGCAGTCATTCGTTCTCCTTGTATCCCACGGCCATGTAGTTCACCGAGAGGTCGCGGCCGAGCGACCACGATTGGGTGAGCGGATTGTAGCGCACGCCCGTCATCTCCCCGACCGCGACGCCGCCGCGGCGAAGTTTGCGCGCGAGCTCCGCCGGGCGCACGAACTTGCGCCACTGGTGGGTGCCGGGTTCGAGCCAGCGCAGCAAGTACTCGGCGCCGACGATGGCGAGCGCGAAAGCCTGCGGCGTGCGGTTGATGGTCGCCACGATCGTCATGCCGCCGGGCTTGACCAGCGCGCAGGCGGCGGCGAGGAAGACGTCGAGGTCGGCGACGTGCTCGATCACCTCCATGTTGAGCACGACGTCGTAGCGCCCGCGCGCCGCGGCGAGCGCTTCGACGCTGCTGTGCCGGTAGTCGATCGCGAGGCCGCCGTCGCGCGCGTGGAGCGCGGCGATGCGCAGGTTCTCCCCGGCGGCGTCGATGGCGGTCACGTCGGCGCCGAGTCGCGCCATCGGCTCGCTGAGCAGGCCGCCGCCGCAGCCGACGTCGAGCAGCCCGAGGCCGCGCAGCGGGCGCTCGGCAAGCGGATCGCGGCCGAAATGCTCGGCGACGCGGTCGCGCACGAAGGCGATACGCGTGGGGTTGAGCGCGTGCAGCGGCTTCATCGGGCCTTCCGAATCCCACCAGCGTTCGGCGAGCGCCGCGAAACGCGCGACCTCCTCCGCATCGACGCTGGCGGCTGCCGGCTGTCGGGCCCTGGCGCGGGTGGGCTCGGACATCTCTCGAGACTCCCGGTTGCGGGCGGGGTTGAATCGAAGCCTTGGAGCAGAGTATGTATACGCGCCCTTCGTGGGGCAACCGCGCTTCGTCGTTCGCGACGCCATCGGCCCGAGAGCGCGTGGCGGCGGAGCGAGAGGACACCGGCAAATGGCTCGCATCGTCCAGAAGTTCGGCGGCACGTCGGTTCAAGACGTCGAACGCATCAAGGTGGTGGCGGAACGCGTCAAGGCGACCGTCGAGGCCGGCCACGAGGTTGCCGTCGTCGTCTCGGCGATGGCCGGGGTCACCGATCAGCTCGCCGAATGGGTGACCGGGATCTCGCCGCTGCACGATGCGCGCGAATACGACACCGTCGTCGCCTCGGGCGAGCAGGTCACGAGTGGTCTCCTGGCGCTCGCGTTGCAGGACGTGGGCGTGCCGGCGCGCTCGTGGCTCGGCTGGCAGGTGCCGGTGCGCACCGATGACAGTCACGGCAAGGCGAGCATCGCGAAGATCGAGGCCGACGAACTCGAGCGCCGCTTCGCCGAAGGCCAGGTCGCCGTCGTCGCCGGGTTCCAGGGCGTCGGCGCCGACGGCCGCATCACCACGCTCGGGCGCGGCGGCTCGGACACCTCGGCGGTGGCGCTGGCGGCCGCGATCGGCGCCGATCGCTGCGACATCTTTACCGACGTCGACGGCGTCTACACCGCCGATCCGCGCATCGTTGCGCAGGCGCACAAGCTTGATAAGATCACCTACGAAGAGATGCTCGAGCTGGCGTCGCAGGGAGCCAAGGTTCTGCAAACGCGCGCCGTGGCGCTGGCCATGAAGCACCAGGTGCGGATTCAGGTGCTGTCGAGCTTCAGCGAGTCCCCCGGCACCCTGGTCGTTGACGAGGACGAGATCGTGGAACAGGAAATGGTCAGCGGCATCGCCTACAGCCGCGACGAGGCGAAAATCACCCTCATCGGCGTGCCCGACCGGCCCGGCGTCGCCGCCGCCATCTTCGGCCCGCTCGCGGACAGCCAGATCAACGTCGACATGATCGTCCAGAACGTGTCCGCCGACGGCACGCTCACCGATCTCACGTTCACGGTGACCAAGGCCGATCTCGACCGCGCCGTCCAGGTACTCGGGAAGGCGCGCGCCAAGCTCAAGATCCGCGAGATCATACCCGACGGCAACGTGGCCAAGGTATCGGTCATCGGCGTCGGCATGCGCAGCCACGCCGGCGTCGCCAACCAGATGTTCAGTGCGCTCGCCGACAAGGGCATCAACATCCAGGTCATTTCGACCTCGGAGATCAAGATCAGCGTGCTCATCGCCGAGGAGTACGTCGAGCTCGCCCTCAGGGCGTTGCATACCGCCTACGGCCTCGACGCCCGCTAGGTGCGTTGCCGTCGCAGGTCGGAGCAACCACGCGACGCGACGCGTCGCCGAATACTCGAACACCCTCTATCATTTGCCTGATCACGGCTCGCGTGATAAGGTCCGCGACTACGCCAAGGATCACGGCGTGTTCATCTGGAGCGATGTTAGCCGGGGTCTTTTCGGATCGGCGGGGGATGCCTGCTCACCCGTGGAGGAAGTAGGGAATTGTCGTGACGCGTCTGTCGAGGGCATCGGCACCACGCTGCGGGCACGTGGAGTCGACCTAAGGTAATGGCATATCCGAGGCATCGTCCGGACGAATCCGCGAACGAGCGCGCAGGACATCTGCGCGAGGTCGGCGCCGGCGCAGAGCCCGAAACGCGGAGCGTCGGACAAGAACTTGCCGAGGTGCGGATTCACCAGGGCGGCGACCTCCACGAGATCGCCGAGGACCTGCGTATCCGCTACGAGCACCTGCTTGCGCTCGAAGAGACACGTTTCGACGATCTTCCCGGACCGACCTATGTCGTCGGATTCCTGCGCAGCTACGCTACCTATCTGGGGCTCGACGCCGAGCAACTCATCCAGCGCTTCAAGTCCGAAGCGGCGGACTTCGGCGCGCAGCCGAAGCTGCATTTCCCGTCACCGGCCGAGGATGGGCGTTTGCCCACCGGGATGCTGCTGTTGCTCGCCCTCGCGCTCGCCGGCGCTGCCTATGGCGGCTGGTACTACGTGACCAGTATCGAGTACGTGTCGGCCAACCGTGTGCCCGAGGTTCCCGGACGCCTGGCCGAGCTGGCGCCGGCGCCCGAGACGGCGCAGACCGAGCCGTCTTCGACCGGAACAAGCCGGACGCTCGCGCTCACCCCGCCGGGTG
>JAZFVR010000064.1:0-11972 GCA_036447835.1 Alphaproteobacteria bacterium
GCCCTCGGCGAAGTGGTCGCGGCAGAACTCCGCGAATGCGGTCACCATGCGCGTCGCCCTGAGTGCCTTGAGCCGGGCGATGCCGAGCTGCGTCGGGCGCACGCGATCGCTCAGCGGGCGGTAGACCAGCGCCTTGTCGTCGAGGCTGCGCTCGCTCGGCGGGCGCGAATGCATCAGCGAGTAGCCGTATCCGTTGGCCACCAGGCTGCGCACCATCTCGAACGACGGCGTCTCGTGGGCGATCACCGGCTCGAGCCCGAGGCCGAGGAATATCGACACGAAGTACTCACGGCTCTGGGGCAGCGCGAGCAGCACCAGGGGCTCGTCGACCAGCGCCGCCAGCGCTACCGCGGCGCGTTCGGCCAGGCGGTGATCGGCGGGCAGGATGGCGTGAACCGGGACCTCGACGAGCGGGTCGAAGCGGACCGCCTCGGCGACGTTGAGGTCGTAGGTGAGCGCGACGTCGAAGCGGCCGTGCGCGAGGCCGTCCTGGAGCGCCGGCAGGTCCTCCTCGTAGAGCCGCACGCGGATGTCGGGATGGCGCGATTCGAAGCTGCGCAACAGGCCCGGCATGACGAACGGGGCGAAGGTGATGAAACAACCGACCTCGAGGTCGCCGGCGAGCGCCTCGCCGAGGCCAGAGGCGCTGAGCCTGAGGTCCTCGGCGTGGCCGAGCAGCCCGCGCGCCTCGGTCATCAGGCGGCGCCCGGCGGGCGTCAACGACAGCCCCTGGGCGTGGTGGCGGATGAAAAGCTGGACGCCGAAGGCGTTCTCGAGATGGGCCACGGCCGCCGAGATCGAGGGCTGCGACACGTTCATCGCCCGCGCCGCCCCGGTGACGCTGGCGCGCTCGGCGGCGGCGGTGAAGTAGCCAAGCTGCTTGAGGGTGAACGGTATCAATTTTTCCTATCCATATCGTCAATAAATAATATTTTCCTACAACAATGGTATCGGGTCAATATGGCCGGCGAGGCTCTGCCAAGACCATCCGGGGGTACCGACCATGCTGATGACGGGAGACGAGTATCGCGAGTCGATTCGCGACGACCGCGAGGTCTGGATCAACGGCGAGCGCGTCGACGACGTGCCGAGCCATCCCGCGTTCAAGCCCATCGTCGACGTGCGCGCGCGTATCTACGACATGGCGCACGAGGACCGCTTCCGCGACGCCATGGCCTACCGCAACGGCGCCAACGAATGGAACACCACCGCCTACAAGCTGCCCTACACCCAGGACGACTGGCACGCCAAGCGGCGCTGGATCGACACGGTGATGAAGGAGATCGGCGGCGTCGTCATCCGCGTCGGCGACGAGACCGTCGGCGAGTTGTGGTCGCTGTGGGACGGCAAGGACGTGGTCAACGAGATCGACCCGCGCTTCGGCGAGAACATCGAGCGCCACATCTACCGCGTGCTCGAGAACGATATCTTCCACGTCTCGGCGAACACCGACCCCAAGGGCGACCGCTCGAAGCGGCCGCAGGAGCAGGACCCCGACATGCTGCTCCACGTGGTCAAGGAGACCGACGCCGGCCTCGTCGTGCGCGGCGCCAAGTACGAGACCGCGGCGGCCTACGCGCATCAGGCCTTCGTCAAGCCGACGATCGCAAACTGGGGCGACGACAAGCTCTCCGATTACGCCGTCGGCTTCATCTGCCCGATGAACGCCAGCGGCCTCAAGCACATCTGCCGCACCGCCTTCGCCGGCCGGACGAGCGCCGAGGACTACCCGCTCGCCAGCCGCTTCGACGAGATCGACACGCTGCTCGTCTTCGACGACGTGTCGGTGCCGTGGGAGAACGTGCTGTTCTACCAGCACACGCGCGCGGCCTCGTTCATCCGCGGCACGCTGCACCGCTACAGCGCCTTCTCCTTCGTGCTGCGCATCCTCTACATGGCCGACATGCTGATCGGCGCGGCGCTGTTCAACGTGCGCCAGACCGGCCTCGACAAGCTGCAGGCGGTGCGCGAGAAGCTGGCGCAGCTCGCATGCTACCGCGAGACGATCAACGCCCATCTCACCGCCGCGGTCGCGGAGGCCGAGAAGAGCCCATCGGGCCTCCTCATGCCCAACCAGTCGCTCTTGTACACCGGCCGCGTGCACGCCTGCACCAGGCTGCCCGAGATGGTGCACATGACCCGTGAGTTGTGCGGCGGGCAGATCTGCGTCACCCCCGACGCGGCCGCCTTCGACGACCCCGACACCCGGGCGTGGCTCGAGAAGTACTACAGCGTCAACGAGTTCTGGTCGTCGGACGACCGCCGCAAGCTGCTCGCCTTCGCGCGCGACCTGTTGAACTCGGACTACGCCGGGCACCGGCTCACCTTCCAGCTGTTCGCCCAGTCACCGCCGTTCAAGCACCTCAACGATGTCTTCCTCAACTTCGACTTCTCCGAGCCGCTCGGCTTCGTCAAGAAGGTCGCGGGGCTGTCCGACCGGGTGATGGAACAGTAAGATCGGGCCGCCAAGAGTTGCGGTCAGGGGAGGCGACGATGGCGCACGAGCGTCTGCGCAAGTTCAACACCCGCGACATGTACCCCGAGCAGGAACTCGACAACGACCTCAGCATGGTGGTGCGCGCCGGCCGACACATCTTCCTGCGCGGCCAGACCGGCTTCACCCTCGACGGCGATTTCGTCGGCGTCGGCGACGCGGCGGCGCAGGCCGACAACGCCATGAAATGCGTCAAGACGCTCTTGGAGGAAGCGGGATCGAAGCTCGATCACATCTGCAAGATCACCATCTACATCACCGACCGCGCCTACCGCGATGCCGTGTACCGGACGATCGGCCGCCACCTCAAGGGCGTCCACCCGGTCTCGACCGGGCTCATCGTCAACGGCCTCGCGCGGCCCGAGATGCTGATGGAGATCGACGTCGACGCGGTGATCCCCGACGACGAGGCGTGAGGCGCCCAACGGAGAAGGGAGGCCGATCGTGACCTTTTCCATATCCGCGCACTGTCCGCGCACCGGCATGTTCGGCGTTTCGGTGAGCTCGTCGAGCGTCTGCGTCGCCGCGCGCTGCGGCGTGTGGGCGCGCGCCGGCGTCGGTGTCGTCGCCACGCAGAACATCACCGACCCGCGTCTCGGCGACCTCGGGCTCGGGCTCATGGCCCAGGGCTACGGCGCGCGCGCCGCGCTCGACGAGATGGTGAAGGCGGGCGCCTACCCCGAGTATCGCCAGCTCGCCATCGTCGACGCCGACGGCAACACGGCGCATTACTCGGGCGCCAAGACGCTTGGCACTCACCGCGTGGTCGAGGGCGCGGGCTGCGTCGCCGCCGGCAACATCCTGGCCTCTGAATCGGTACCGCAGGCCATGGTCGAGGCCTTCCGGGACAAACCCGACGCCCATCTCGCCGAGCGCCTGGTCACGGCGCTCGAGGCCGGGCTCGCGGCGGGCGGCGAGGAGAGCGACGTGCGCTCGGCCGGGCTCTACGTGGTCGAGCGCCACGTCTTTCCCATCGCCGACCTGCGCGTCGACTGGCACGACGAACCGATCGCCGAGCTCAGGCGCCTGTGGCAGCTCTACGAGCCGCAGATGATCGACTACTTCAATCGCGCCATCGACCCCACCAAGGCCCCGTCCTACGGCGTCGCCGGCGACCCGTGAGGCGTAACCGGGTCCCGACCTTCAGAACACGTGCTGGCCGCCGGTGACCATGATCTCGGTGCCGGTGACGTAGGCCGAATCCTCCGAGCACAGGTAGTAGATCGTCCCCGCCACGTCGGCCGGATCGCCGAGCCGGGCGAGCGGGATGCGCGGGATCAGGATCTCGGTCTCGGGCGACAGCATCGCGGTCTCGATCTCGCCCGGCGCGACGGCGTTGACGCGCACCCCGAGATGCGCGAACTCGGCCGCCATCTCGCGCGTCAGCGCCGACAGCGCCGCCTTCGACGTCGAATAGGCGCTGCCGGCGAAGGGATGCACGCGGTGGGCGGCGATCGAGGTGACGTTGACGATGGCGCCCTTGCCGCGGTGGAGCGCGGCGGCGAAACCGCGCGCCAGCATCAACGGCGCGAAGAAGTTGAGCTCGAACACCGCGCGCCAGTGGTCGAGGTCGCCGTTGAGGCAGCCGAGGCGCTCCTTGATCTCGCTCTTGGGCGAAAGGCCGGCGTTGTTGACCAGCCCGTTGAGCGCCGCGTCGCCGAGCAGCGCACTGGCCTCGGCGACGAAGTCCTCGACGCTCTCCGTGTCGCCGAGGTCGGCGACGATGTGCTGGTGGCGGACGTTGCCGACCAGGCACTCGGCGGGCACCTGCTCGCGCGAGCACGTGATGACGCGCCAGCCCGCCTCGCTGAAGCGTTTCACCGTCGCGTGGCCGATGCCGCGGCTGGCGCCGGTGAGAATGACACACTTGGTTTCTCCCATCGCCGCCTCCTCCTATCTCTGCCGGCCGTCCGCCGCCCGCAGCGGGCGTCCGAGCACCGCGTCGTGGTCGACCGCGTCGATCTGCTCGGCATCGAGGAACCGCTCGGCGTAGCGGCGGTAGACGCCCGATTCCACGAACAGCTCGAACAGGTCGGGATCGATGTGGTTGTCGTCTCGCATGCGCGCCATGATGGCCATCGAATCGCTCAGGGTCTTGGCGTTCTTGTAGGGGCGGTCGTCGGCGGTGAGCGCCTCGAAGATGTCGGCGATCGCCATCATCCGCGCCGGCACCGACATCTGCTCGCGCCTGAGGCCGCGCGGGTAGCCCGAGCCGTCCATGTTCTCGTGGTGGCCGCCCGCGTACTCGGGCACGCGCGTAAGCCCTTTCGGGAATGGCAGCTTGTTGAGCATGTCGATCGTGACCACGATGTGGTCGTTGACGACCTGGCGTTCCTCGCGCGTGAGCGTGCCGCGCTCGACGCAGAGATTGTACACCTCTTCGTCGCTCAGGAGAGCGCGCTCCTTGCCGTCGGGGCCGCGCCAGCGCAGCCTGGCGATGTGCCGCACGCGCTCCTGCTTCTCCCGGTCCATGTACTCGCCGCCGATGTTGACCTCGTGGAGGAACGCGCGGTCGGCATCGAGCCGCTCGATACGGGCGCGGAACTCGGCTTCGAGCGCCGCGCCGTCGGCGCCGTCGCGGCCAAGACGCCTGAGATAGTCGATCTCCGCATCCCGCTTGAGCACCTCGAAGCGCGTGGTCACCGCGCCGATGCGGTCGTAGATGGTCTCGAGCTTCGTGGCCTTGTCGACGATGTGCTCAGGCGTCGTCACCTTGCCGCAGTCGTGGAGCCAGGCGGCGATGTGCAGCTCGTAGCGTTCGTCGTCGTCTAGGTTGAAGTCCTTGAACGGGCCACTCTCGCTGTCGCAGGCGGCTTGCGCGAGCATCTCGGTGAGCACCGGAACGCGCTCGCAGTGGCCGCCCGTATACGGCGATTTCTCGTCGATCGCGCCGGCGATCAACTGAATGAACGAACCGAGCAGCTTCTTCTGGCCGTCGAGCAGCAGCTGGTTCTCGATCGCCACCGCCGCTTGCGACGCCAGCGCCTCGACCACCCGTTCGTGCTCGCGGTCGAACGGGATCACCGCGCCGGTCTTCTCCTCGCGCGCATTGATCAGCTGCAGGACGCCGGTGACCTCGTCGGCCTTGTTCTTCATCGGCACGGTCAGGAACGAGGTCGAACGGTAGCCGAAGCGGGCGTCGAACGCCTTGGTGTCCGCGAAGTCGAACCCCTCGGCGGCGTAGGCGTCGGCAATGTTTACCGTCGCGCCCCCGAGCGCCACGAGCGTGGCGACGTTGCGGTCGTTGGGCTTGCCGCTGTCGGCATCGTAGAGCGGCAGCGGCGGATAGGGGATCGCCTCGCCCGTCGTCCCGCCCATGGCCATGCCGAGGGTGTCGTTGCGCACGATGGCGAAGGCCAGCCGGCCGGTGTCGAGCCGCCGGTCCTCGCCTTCGCGCCGATCGTCACGTTCGCGCCGGTGGTCGACGTCCGCCGGCTCGGCCGGGTCGAGGTCGACGTTCCGGCGCTCGCGCACGATGCGCCGGTCGCCGCCGGCGCGCGGATCGACGCGGACGCCCACGGGCGGGTCGGCGGCGGCGGCGCCGGCGGCGCGCAGATATATCGTGCCGGCGTCGGCGTTGGTGATCGCCTTGGCCTCGATCAGGATCAGCTCCAGGAGACGGCTCACGTTCTTTTCCGCCGACAGCGCAATGCCGATCTCGGTGAGCTTCCGGAACCGGCGCTCGCCTTCGCGCAGCTGGCGCTCGCGCCGCTTGGTCTCGGTGATGTCGGTGAAGATCGAGACGATGCCGCCGTCGCCGAGAGCGCATTCGCGCACGCGCAGCCAGCGCCCGTCGGCGAGGCGCTGGTCGAAAGCGCCGTGCGGCGCGAAGTGGCGATCGACCCGCTGGCGCAACCATCCGCCGCCTTCGCCGTCGCCGAGATCGACCATGCCCGCATCGACCATCGCCGCGGAGATGTCCGCGAACGGGACACCGGATTGCAATCGGTGCTCGACGGGTTTCAGCATGTCGCGCGCACGCGCATTGCACATGACGAGACGGCCGTCGGCATCGAACAGCATGAACCCCACGTCGACGCTGTCGAGCGCCGTGGCGAGCCTGGCCTCGGGCACCGGCGCGCACCCGCGCAACGGCGCCGCCTCGTCGATCCGCGCCTTGACGAGGTCGAGCAGCTCCTGCGCCGAAGCGGGCTTGGCGAGACAGTCGCGCGCGGCGAGCCCGAGCGAGGCGGCGAGCCCGGCGGCGTCGCCGTCGTCGCTCAACAGGAGGATCGGGATATGCGCCGTCGCCGCCTGCGCCCGCAGACGCCGCACAGTTTCGAGCACCTTCCCCGCCCGCGCCGAGAGATCGCAGACGATCAGGCGAGGCGCCCGCCCGGCGGCCTGCTTGAGCGCGTTCTTGCCGCTCGCGGCGCCGATCGCGCCGACCGCGCCGTCCTCGAGCGCGGCGACGAGCGCCTTGCGCTCGGAAACGCTCGCGGCGATTACGAGAACCTCGGTCATTCCTTGCCCATCCTACTCAAGGTAATGGGCCGAGGTGACGTCAAAGACAAGAGGCCGCGCCGCGGCGCGCGGCAATTTCACCTGCCGGCGAATGCGCGCTCAGTGCACCATCAGGATGGGGATGCCGGCGGCGTTCAGCATGTGCTCGGTGGCGCTGCCGTAGATCATGCGGCGCAAGCGCGTGTGGGTGTAGGCCCCGATGATCATGAGCCCGGCCCCGATCTCCGCCGCTTGCGCGAGCAGGGCCTCGCCGGTCGAGCCGTACTCGGCCTTCGTGTCGTGCGTGGTCACCGGAACGTCGTGCCAGGCGAGATAATCGACGAGGTCGTCGGCCGAGGGTCCGGGCCGCACGCCCTCCTCGACCCAAACCACCGCCACGTGCTCGGCCCTGGCGAGCAGCGGCAGCGCGCTGGTCACCGCCCGCGCCGCCTCGGCACTGCCGTTCCAGCCGATGGCGATGGTGGCGAGCGGCCCCCGAATGCCGTCGGGCGGCACCACCAGGAGCGGTCGGCCGCTCTCGAGGAGCGCCGCCTCGAGCGTCGCGCGCAGCAGCACGTCGTCATCCTTGCCGGCGCGCGCGACAACGATGAGGTCGGCGACCCGCCCGGCGAGCGCGATGAAGTCCTCCTCGCGGCCGGTTTCGAGCCGCAAATGCGCGGTGCAACGCTCACCGTCACCCCGCGCCTCGGTCTGCGCAAACCCCGCCCGCTCGCAAGCCGCGGCAAAGTCGCTCCGCGCCCGCTGGGCGAGCGCCGTGCTTTCCTGTTCGGCGGTGGTGATGAGTTCCTCGATCATCGCGCCGGTCATGCCTTCGCCGATGTAGGCGAGCGCGTCGCGCGCGTTGCGCTGGGCATGCAACCCCTCGACGTGGGCGTCGAGGTGACGGCCCAGCTCGAACGCCGCGCCGAGGCTGGCGAGTCCGGCGTCGGTGCCGGTCACGGGAACGAGGATTTTCCTGATGGTCATGGCGCCCTCGCGGATCTGGCGGCGGACAGGGTCGATTCTGGCAGGCCGGGCGGTCGCTGGCCAGCAAACATTGTTCCCCTCAACCCACGCCGGCGAGCGCGGCTTGCGCCGCCCGGCGCGTATCCTCGGCTGGGCCCGAGGCGTCGATGCGCCGCCACTCGACGGCCCCGACGTCGAGCGCGAGCTGAAGCTCGAGCACCGCCTCGTCGGCGTCGGAGGCATCGGCGCCACGACCGCCGAGGCGCCCCGCCAGCCTCTCGGCCGGCGCGTCGAGCCACAGGCCGGCGAACGGTGCTCCCGCGTCGGCGGCGACGGCGGCGATACGCGCGCGTTGCTCGGGCCGCGCGTAGACGGCGTCGGCGACGACCGCGAAGCCGGCGCTGAGCGCCTCGCCCGCCATGGTCTCGATGCGACCGTAGACCTCGTTCGTCACCTCTTCGTCGTAGGCGGCGGCGTCGAGCGGCGCGCAGGGATCGACGCCGAACAGGCGCTTGCGCAGCACGTCGCTGCGCAGCACCACGGCACCGGGCGGGGCGCCGAGCGCCGGCGCCAGCGCCGCGGCGAGGGTCGACTTGCCGCTGCCCGAGAGGCCGCCGATCGCCGTCAGGCGCGGCGGCGACGGCGTCAGATAGGCACAGGCGTCGTCGAGGTAGCGCGCCGCCTCGGCGCACAGGCGCGCCGCTTCGCCCGCCTCGCCCTGCGCCGCCGCCGAGGTCGCCGTGGTCTTGGCGCGCACCGCCGCGCGGCACGAGAGGAAAAACCCGAACAAGGCGAGGCCGGCGCTGTCGCCGGAAATCGCCAGATAGCGGTTGAGGACGAGGTTGGCGAGCGGCCTCAAATCCCGGCGCAGCAGGTCCATCACCAGGAACGCCAGATCGTAGAGCACGTCGCAGCAGGCGATGTCGTCGTTGAACTCGATGGCGTCGAACAGCGTCGGGTGGCCGTCGATGAGGCAGATGTTACGCAGGTGAAGATCGCCGTGGCAGAGGCGCACCAGGCCGCCGCGGCGGCGCTCATCGAGCAGCGCAGCGTGGCGCGCGAGCGCCGCCTCGGCAAGCGTGCCGTAACGCACGACCTTGGCGGCGTCGAATGGCGCGCCCTCGCGCGCGGCGAGAGCGGCGACGTTGCCCTCGACGACCCAGGCCATGCCCTCGCGCCCACCCTTGTCGCGACGCGGCGCGGCGGCGGCGTGCAGCGCCAGCGCCTCGTCGGCCACCGCCTGCATCAGGGCTGCGGTCAGCGCCCCGCGCCCGGCCAGGCGGTCGAACAGGCCGTCCTGGTCGAAGCGCACCATCTCGACGAGCCAGTCGACCACCGGGCCGTCGCCGCCGAGGGCGAGCCTGCCGTCGGCAGCCCGCGTCACCGCCACCACGCCGACATAGAGGTCGGGCGCCGTGCGCCGGTTGATGCGGATTTCGGCCTCGCACGCCGTTCGCCTCAGCTCGAGGCTGGAGAAGTCGACGTAGTCGTAACGCACCGCGCGCTTGAGCTTGTACGCGCGCGTCCCGGCGAGGAAGACGACCGAGATATGGGTGTCGATACGCTCGACCGCGTCGACACCGGCGCCATAGGCCGCCGGCGACGCCAGGAAGGCGATCGTCTCGCTCTGGTCCTCGGCGATCACGCGCTCTCCTATGGGCTTGCCGAAACGCCTGGCCATCGTAGCGGCGGCGCCGTCGCCCGGGCATGACCTGCGTCAAGCCCGCTCGCGCCCACGCTTTCGAGGCCCGCGGCTATCCCGGGAAGGCGGCGCGCTCCTCCTCGATCCCTTCCGGGTCCTCGTGGATTATGACCTCGGCGTTGGGATAGGCCTCCTTGATTCGCGCCTCGACCTCGTCGGAGATTTCGTGCGCCTCGTGCAGCGTCATCTCGCCGTCGAGCTCGAGGTGAAGCTGGATGAACGGCTGGATGCCGGCGCGCCGCGTGCGCAGGTCGTGCATGCCCTTCACCCTGGGGTGCGCGAGCACCAAGCCATGGATGTTCGCACGCTCCTCGTCGGCGAACTCGCGGTCCATCAGCAGATCGAGGGAGCGACGTGATATCTTCCAGGCACCGCGCACGAGATAGAGCGCGATGGCGAAGCCGAACAGCGGATCCACGGCGTTCCAGCCGAACCACGACGTCAGCGCGAGCGAGACGATGACGCTGCCGTTGACGAGCACGTCGGTCTCGTAATGGAGCGCGTCGGCGCCGACCGCGGTCGACCCGGTCTTGCGCACGACATATCGTTGAAACGCGACGAGTGCGACCGTGACCACGATGGCGAACACCATCACCGCGATGCCGACGCCGATGTTTTCGACCGGCCGCGGCGAGAACAAGCGGCCCATTGCCTCGATCCCCAGGAACGCTGCCGAGCCGGCGATGAACGCCGCCTGTCCGAGGGCGGCCAGCGGCTCGGCCTTGCCGTGGCCGAAACGGTGCTCGCGGTCGGCCGGTTGCAGGGCGTGACGCACGGCGACGAGATTGACGAGCGACGCCATCGCGTCCATCACCGAATCGACCAGCGACGAGAGAACGCTGATCGAATCGGTCATCAGCCAGGTCACCACCTTGACCGCGATCAGCGTCATCGCCACGGCGACCGACGCCTTGGTGGCGAGCCTCATCAGCCGCGCCGCCTCGCCCGTCGCGACGCCGGGCTGCCCCGCGCTGTGCTCCGTGGCGGTGTCGGGCCGGCGGTCGAGCTCCGAGGTCATCGAACGGTGCTCACGGATAGACGCGGTGCGATGTCCAACCGTTCGGCGTACGGTCGAACACCAGGCGGTCGTGGAGGCGGAACGTGCCCTCGCGCCAGAACTCGACCCACTCCGGGCTGACGCGGTATCCCGACCAGAACGGCGGCCGCGGTACCTTTCCCACTGCGAACTTGAGGCCATATTTCGCGACACGCTTTTCGAGCGCGAAGCGGCCCTCGAGCGGCGCCGACTGGTGCGACGCCCAGGCGCCGATCTGCACCTGGCGCGGGCGCGTGGCGAAGTAGGCGTCGGCCTCGTCGTCACCGACAGGGGTGACCGCACCCTCGATACGCACCTGCCGACCGAGCGGTGGCCAGTAGAAGCACAGCGCCGCACGCGCGTTGGCGCGCAGCGCGTGCGCCTTGCGGCTGTCGGTGTTGGTGTAGAAGACGAAACCGTGCGCGTCGAACCCCTTGAGCAAGACCATGCGCGCCGAGAGCCGGCCGTTCTCGTCGACGGTGGCAAGCGTCATCGCCGTCGGGTTCTTGATCCCGCAGTTCAACGCCTCGGCGTACCACTCGGCGAAGAGAGCGATGGGATCCTCGGTGTCGGGTATGCTCATCTCACAGGATACAGTTAGAGCGGCGCGCCGCCGCTGTCAGCTTTCGCTGTCAGCTTTCGGCCACCCCGGCCGGCGCCAGCGTGATGGTGGCGAGATCATCGGCGACGCCGGGGCGGCCGTCAACCAGGCGCGGGCGCGACCGGGCCGCTCGCCGGCCCGCCCGCCACCGATCGGCAATCGCACCCCGCCGAAACTCGGCCTGTAAACTTCGCCGCCGAGTTGCTATATTGAGTTCAACAGCGGCGTCGGGCGCCGCCGTCGCTGGCGGAATCGTGGAAACTCATAGGGATACTCTACAGATGAAGAGCTATCGAATCGCCATTGTATTCGCGTCAGCGCTGTCGGTCGCCGCCTGCGTCACCGACGCCGGACCGAAGCAGACAGTGGGTACGCTGGTCGGCGCGGGCCTCGGCGGTCTCGCCGGCAGCCAGATCGGCTCGGGCACCGGCCAGATGGTGGCGGTCGGTGCCGGCGTGCTGCTCGGCGGTCTGTTGGGGAGCGAGGTCGGCAAGTCGCTCGACAAGGCCGACCAGTTGTATGCCGAGCGCAACGCCCAGCAGACCCTCGAAGCCACGCCCACCGGGCAGATGTCAGCCTGGCAGAACCCGGACACGGGTAACTCGGGCACGTTCACGCCGACGAATACGTACCAGTCCGCACAAGGGCAGTATTGCCGCGAGTACCAGACGACCGTAAACGTCGGCGGCCAGGTCGAACAGGCTTACGGCACCGCCTGCCGTCAGCCCGA
>JAZFVR010000065.1:0-4289 GCA_036447835.1 Alphaproteobacteria bacterium
CCACCGGCCCCGACGACTGGCCGAAGCTGACCATGACGCCGCGCGGACCGAGGCAGTCGAGCGAGCCCATGAAGCTGTCCCGGCCCACCGAATCGTAGACCACGGGCACGCCGGCGCCGCCGGTGATGTCGCGCACGCGCGCGACGAAGTCCTCCTCTCCCGTGACGATCGGGTGATCGCAACCGTGGGAGGCGGCGAGCTCGGCTTTCTGCCGCGTGCTCACCGTGCCGATCACCGTGGCGCCGAGCGCCTGGGCCCACTGGCAGGCGATCAGGCCGACCCCGCCGGCGGCGGCGTGGAAGAGGATCGTCTCGCCGGCCTTCACGGTGTAAGTGCGCCGCAGCAGGTATTCGGCGGTCATGCCTTTGAGCATCATCGCCGCGGCCTGGCGCTCGTCGATGCCGGCGGGCAGCTTGACGAGGCGATCGGCGGCCATGATGCGCGCCTCGCAGTAGGCGCCGGGGGGCGGCGCGGCGTAGGCGACGCGGTCGCCCTCGGCGATGTCCTCGACGCCGGCGCCGACCGCCTCGACGACGCCCGCCGCCTCCATGCCGATGCTGCCGGGCAGCGCGGGCAGCGGATAGAGGCCCGTGCGGTGGTAGACGTCGATGAAGTTGAGGCCGACGGCGCTGTGGCGCAGCCGAGCTTCGCCGGGGCCGGGATCGCCGACCTCGGTGTCCTCCCAGGCCAGGATCTCGGGCCCGCCGGGGCGATGGATGCGGATCGCCTTGACCATCCCCGCGCTCCCTCAGCCGAGGTGTCGGGCGAAGAACTCGGCGCTGCGGCCGTTGGCGAGGTCGGCCGCGGCCCGGTCGAAATTGTCGCCGCCGAGGCGCGCGAAGGCGTGGTCGACGCCCGCGTAGCTGTGGATCGTGGCGTGCGGGTTGCCGCCGAGCGCGTCCTTGATCTGCGCCTGCGCTTCGGCCGGCACGAAACCGTCGTTCTCGGCGATGTGCAGCATGAGCGGATTGGAGATGTTGCCGGCCTCGCCGAGCGCGCCCTCGATGCCGACGCCGTAGTAGCCGACCGAGCAGTCGGCGTCGGAGCGCGTCGCCATCAGGTAGGCGAGCTTGCCACCGAGGCAAAAGCCGACGCAGCCGGCCTTGCCGCTGCACCCCGGCACGGTGCGCAGATGCGCCAGGGCGACGATGGCGTCGGCGACGCCGAGATTTTCGTCGAAACCCTGGTAGAGCTCGAACGCCCGCTGCCACTCGGCCTCGCTGCGGTCGGTGATCTGGATGCCCGGCTCCTGGCGCCAGAAGAGGTCGGGGACGATGGCGAATTGGCCCTGTGCCGCGAGGCCGTCGGCGATGCCGCGCATGACCTCGTTGACGCCGAAGATCTCCTGCAGCACGACGACGCCACTGCCGCTGCCCGATGCCGGCGCGTCGAGATAGGCGCCGAAGCTGCCGCCGTCGGCGGCGGTGAGGGTGATGTCCTGTCCGCTCATGTGGCTCCTCCCTGGCGCTGTTTTGCGCACTCTATCGCGCCCGCGCGGCGCTGTCACGGCGGTGGCGGCGCGCCAGCGGCGACGGGTGGCGGGCGATCAGCGCGGGGCGAGCGCCGCGCGCAGGCTTTGCGCGTTGGTGATCGGCAGCGAACACGTCGTGCCGACGCAGACGTAGGCCGCCGTCGCGCCGTCGACGAGGCCCTTGCCCGCCGCCGGGTGGCCCCCCGGAAGCGCCGCGTCGGGCGCGATCTGCGCCAGGACTCGGTTGGGCGCCGAGGTCTCGAAGACGGCGCGGCGCAGGGCCACGGTGGCCGGGTCGTCGCGATCGCCGACGAGGACCACCTGGATCGTTGCTTGCAGCGTCTCGTTGGCGTTGAGCAGGCTGCACAGCGCGATCGGGCTCTGCGCCGCCTCGCCGCTGAACGCGGCGACGGTCGCCTCGGCGCGCACGCGGTACGCGTCGTTCGCGGTGAGCGCGTAGAGCCGCGCGAGCACCGCGACCATGGTGGCGTTGCCCGACGGGGTGGCGCTGTCGGCGGCGGTCCTGGTGCGTACGATCAGCGTCTCGACATCGTCGGCGGTGAGGAAGTAGCCGCCGCCGGCCTCGTCCCAGTAGTGGCGGTCGGCGGTGGCGACCCAGTCTTCGGCCCGGCCGACATACGCGGGCTCGCCCGTCGCCTCGTAGAGCGCGAGCGCGGCGCGCGCCATGTTGGCGTAGTCGTCGAGCATCGCCGCAGCGCCGGTGCGCCCGTCGCGATAGCTGTGACGGAGGCGCCCGTCGGCGGCCATGCGGGTGCGCACGAAGTCGAAGGCGGCGGCGCCGGCGGCGATCCACTCGGGCCGGTCGAAGGTGGCGCCGGCGGTCGCCAGCGCGCCGATCATCAGCCCGTTCCAGTCGGCGAGCACCTTGTCGTCCCAGCCCGGCGGCACGCGCTCGGCGCGGGCGCGGAACAGCACTTCGCGCAGCGCCGCGAGCCCGGCCTCGTCGACCGCGGCCCCCGACGCCGGCGCGTTGTTGCGGTGGAGGATCGTGCGGCCCTCCCAGTTGCCCTCGGCGCGCACGTCGTAGACTGCCTTGAAGGCCTCGGCGCCGGCCCCGAGCAGGCGGTCGATCTCGGCCTCGCTCCAGGTATAGAACCGGCCCTCCTCGCCCTCGCTGTCGGCGTCGTAGGCGCTGGCGAAGCCGCCGTCGGGCGCCGCCATCTCGCGCAGCACCCAGGCGACGGTCTCTTCGGTTCGGCTTTTGAACAAAACCTCGCCCGTCTGCTGCCACACATGTGCAAGGAGCTCGAGAAGAAGAGCGTTGTCGTAGAGCATTTTCTCGAAGTGAGGCACCAGCCATTGCCCGTCGACGGCGTAGCGGGCGAAGCCGCCGCCGAGATGGTCGTAGATGCCGCCCTGGCACATACGCCGCGCGCTGAGCACCACGGCGTCGCGCATCGCCTCGTCGGCGCCGCGCTTGTACGCGCGCCACAGGAGCTCGAGAACCATCGTCTGCGGGAACTTGGGCGCGGTGCCGATGCCGCCCCACACCGGGTCGACCTCCTTGAGCAGCGTCGCGGCGACGTGGTCGTTGAGCGCGAGCGGGATGGCGTCGCCCGCCGGCTTGCGCGACAGTGCCTGGAGCGCTTCGGCGATCGCCGCGCGGTTCTTCTCGACCTTGTCGGGTTCATTTTTGTAGAGCCCGTGCACGGCGCTGAGCACGTCGGTGAAGCCGGGCCGCCCGTAGCGCCCCGCCGGCGGGAAGTAGGTGCCGCCCCAGAACGGCTCGCCGGCAGGCGTCCAGACCATGGTGAGCGGCCAGCCGCCGTGCTGGCCGAGGAGCGCCAGTGCGGCCTGGTAGATGGCGTCGAGGTCGGGACGCTCCTCGCGGTCGACCTTGATGCTGACGAACAATTCGTTCATCAGCGCCGCGGCTTCCGGGTCCTCGAAGCTCTCGTGGGCCATGACGTGGCACCAATGGCACGCCGAGTAGCCGATCGACAGCAGGATCGGCTTGCCGTCGCGCCGGGCCGCGGCGAACGCCTCCTCGTCCCATGGCTGCCAGTGGACGGGGTTGTCGCGATGCTGGAGCAGGTAGGGACTCGTTTCCCCACCCAAGCGGTTGCGGGACATGGCGCGGGAAGCCTCGCCTGAGAACCGGGACCGAGAGGCGTTGCCGCGCCCGGTCGGTTGGCCTAATTTTCGGTAAACTGGGGCGAAGCGGCGTCGCGGGCAAGCATTTCTCGCGCACCCGGGCGTTGGCCGCCGCGGCTCAAGGAGAAAGAGGCGATGAAGATCACCATCGACGTCGACTGCACGCCCGATGAGGCGCGCGCGTTTTTCGGCCTTCCCGACACCGGTCCCCTGCAGCGTGCGTTCGTCGAGGAGATGCAGAAGCGCATGACCGAGGCAATGACCAAGATGGACGCCGACGCCATGGTCAAGGCGTGGTTGCCGCAAGGCACGGCGGCGTGGGAGCAGTGGCAGAAGATGTGGAGCGAGGTGGCGACCGGGCCGAAGGCGCGGAAATGAGCGGCGATTCGGACGATCCGGCGCCTTTTTACCGCATCCATGTCTTCTGCTGCATCAACGTGCGGCCCGCCGGGCATTCGCGCGGCTGCTGCAGCGAAAAGGGTTCGGTACGCTTGCGCAACTACATGAAGGCGCGGGCCAAGGAGCTCGGGCTCGACGGCGTGCGCGTCAACTCCTCGGGCTGCCTCGACCGCTGCGAGCTCGGCCCGACGGTGGTGATCTACCCGGAGGGCGTGTGGTACTCGTGCCCGACGCCCGCCGACGTCGACGAGATCCTCGAGCGCCACCTGATCGAGGGCGGCCGCGTCACGCGCCTGATGCTGCA
>JAZFVR010000066.1:0-3711 GCA_036447835.1 Alphaproteobacteria bacterium
GCTCCGGGAACGTCCTCGAGTATCTGCGCGTGCGCCTCGGCGGCCTCGGCGGCGACGGCGCCGGAATAGACGATGGCGAGCTCGGCGCCCGGCTCCGGCGCCTTCAGCCAATAACCGCCGGCGATGATACCCTGGCGCAGCGTCGCCGACATCGCGCGTTCGGGCTGCTCGAGCGGCCGCGTCGACAGGCGCAGGTACAGCGAGCCGCCTTCCATGTCGCGCAGCCATTCGATCTCCGAGTGGCCGCTGCCGTCGCGCTGCATGTAGTCGAACCCCCAGGCCATGATCGTCGCCAGTTCGTCGACGAACGCCGGCTCGAACGCGGCGAGCCCGTCCTGGGCCATGCCGATCAACGGCGTCGCCAGCGACTGATGCGCGCCGCCCTCGGGCGCCAGCGTCACCCCCGACGGCGTCGCCACCAGCATGAAGCGCGCGTCCAGGTAACAGGCGTAGTTGAGCGCGTCGAGGCCGCGCTGGATGAACGGGTCGTAAAGTGTGCCGATGGGCAGCAGGCGGACGCCGAACAGCGGCGCGGCGAGTCCCAGCGCCGCGAGCATCAGGAACAGGTTGTTCTCGGCGATGCCGAGCTCGATGTGCTGGCCGGCGGTCGACATCGCCCAACGCTGCGCCGACGCCACCTGCTCCTCGCGGAAGACGTCGGCGCGGTCGTGGCGGTCCCACACCGCGCGACGGTTGACCCACGGCCCCAGGTTGGTCGACACGGTGACGTCGGGCGAGGTGGTGACGATGCGCCCGGCGAGCGCCTCGTCGTCGCCGGCAATTTCATGGAGGATGCGGCCGAACGCCTCCTGCGTCGACAGCCGCGCCGCGCCGCGCAACGCGAGCGTCGCCGGCACCGGCACGCACGGCGCGGTGAAGCGACGCCCTCCGGCCTGCACGAACGGTACGCGCGCGAGGAAGGCGGCGAGCTCGTCCGCCGCCATGTCGAGGCCGGCGAACGGCTCCCACTCGTCGCCGTCGGCGATCGCGTTCGCGGCCTTGAACTGCATCATCTGGTCGGGCGTCATCAGCCCGGCGTGGTTGTCCTTGTGGCCCGCGAGCGGCAGGCCGAAGCCCTTGATCGTGTACGCGATGAAGCAGCGCGGCGCGTCGTCGTCGACGGCCTCGAACGCCTCGACGACCGAGTCCATGTCGTGGCCCGCAAGATTGGTCATCAAGGCCTCGAGACGGGCGTCGTCGTGGTCGTCGAGCAGGGCCCCGATGCCGGCGACGCCGGCGAGGTCGCGCGAAAGATGCTCGCGCCACGCCGCGCCGCCCTTGAAGGTGAGCGCCGAATAGAGCGAATTCGGGCAATTGTCGATCCACTGCTTCAGCGCCTCGCCGCCGGGACGCTCGAATGCCGCCTGCAGGCGCTTGCCGTATTTGAGCACCACCACCTGCCAGTCGACGGTATCGAACATCCGGTCGATGCGGCTGTAGAGGCGGTCGGTGACGATGCTGTCGAGGCTCTGGCGGTTGTAGTCGATCACCCACCACAGGTTCCGCACGTCGTGCTTCCAGCCCTCGAGCATGGCCTCGAAGACGTTGCCCTCGTCGAGCTCGGCGTCGCCGATGACCGCCACCATGCGACCCGCAGGGTGTTCCCCGCGCACGAGCCCATGAAGCCTCAGGTAGTCCTGGACCAGCGAGGCGAAGAGCGTCAGCGCGCCGCCGAGGCCGACCGATCCGGTCGAGAAGTCGACGTCGTCGGTGTCCTTGGTCCGCGACGGATACGCCTGCGCTCCGCCGAGCGAGCGGAAGTTCACGAGCTTCTCCCGCGTCTGCCGCCCGAGGAGGTACTGGATGGCGTGGAACACCGGGCTCGCCTGCGGCTTCACCGCCACCCGGTCGTAAGGCCGCAGGACGTGGAGGTAGAGCGCCGTGAGCAGCGTCGTCGCCGAGGCGCAGGAGGCCTGGTGGCCACCGACCTTGAGCCCGTCGCGCGATGGCCGCAGGTGGTTGGCGTTGTGGA
This sequence comes from Alphaproteobacteria bacterium, assembly GCA_036447835.1. GTDB lineage: Bacteria > Pseudomonadota > Alphaproteobacteria > JAAXGF01 > JAAXGF01 > JAZFVR01. The sequence goes on from JAZFVR010000066.1 coordinate 1,973, forward strand.
TTATCCACGCCGACAGCCACAGCACCTTTCGCTCGAGCGCCTCGAGACAGGCGAGCGTATGGGCGCGTTGCCTGCCCGGGGGCGCTTGGCGCTCGCGCGTGCTCGCGCGTGCCGTCGTCATGCCTGGATCCTCCCTCCGGCGGCGTGCCGCCGGGTACGGGGAGCAGGTATATACGCCAAAACGTCGCGCGTGAAGCCGGCATGATGCCGGCCCCGGCTCATGGACGTCTCGTCTCGATCGGATACGGAGAGCGCCGGCTACTCGGTGGTTACGGCGTAGTAGCGTTCGACAAAGCTCTGCAGGGCGAGCACGCGCAGGCCCTCGAAATCGACCCGGGTCGGCCGCTGGTAGCTCAGCTCGTAGCGGACGTGCGGAATGCCGGCGCGGTCGTCGTAGAGGTCGACGATCTTGGCGACCTCGACGACGCGTCCGTCGAAATCGCGCTGGTAAAGGGTGCCCTCGCGCACGTCCCTGGTCGATGACTTGCGTTTGCTGAACATGGCACCCCGAGCCTAGCAGGGCGGGGTGTAGAGAGGATTAACCGGCCGCCATCGCCCCGGCCGGCTGGCCGCGAACCAGCGCCCGTACCGCCGCCGCCGCCACCACCCTGCCCTCGCCGGTATAGGCCTCGTGGTTGTCCTCGATGGCGTCGAGCTTGTAGATATAGTTAATCATCATCCCCAGCGATTGCCGCAGACCCTTGGGCGAGGTGTCGGCGAGCCAGTTGATGCGGCCGATGCTGGCGCCGTTGCGCAGGTGGAAGCGGGCGACCGGGTCGAGCGGCCGCCCGTCGCGCTTCTCCTGCAGGAGATAGCGGGCGCACAGGCGCTCGAGCGGCGGTTTCAGCGCCTCGGCGACGGCGGCGTCGGCGTGCCAGTCGCCGGCGAGTAGCGCCGCGAGCGGCGAGCCTCGGTCGCCGCCATCCGGGGCGTGCGCGGCGAGCGCCTTGTCCTCGGCCCGGGTGAAGAGCTCCTCCCCGGCCGCCAGCCGCGTCTCGAGCCAGGCGCCGAAGCCGCGAATCGGAGACAGGGTGGCGAAGGTCTTGAGGCCCGGGAACTCGTGCGCGAGGTCGTCGACGACGCGCTTGATCAGGAAACTGCCGAAGTTGATGCCGGCGAGCCCCGCCTGGGCGTTGGAGATCGAGTAGAAGATCGCCGTATCGGCGTCGCCGGGCTCGCAACGGGGCGCCGATTCGTCGAGCAGCACCTGGATGTGGGTGGCCATGCCGGTGACCAGCGCAACTTCGACGAATATGAGGGGTTCGCTCGGCATCCGCGGGTGAAAAAAGGCAAAACAACGGCGATCCGAGTCGAGGCGGTTCTTGAGATCGCTCCACGAGCGGATCTCGTGCACCGCCTCGTAGGCGATGAGTTTCTCGAGCAGCGCCGCCGGCGCGTCCCAGGTGATGCGGCGCAGGTCGAGAAATCCGACGTCGAACCACGAGACGAGGAGTTCGCGCAGATCGGCGTCGAGCGCGCCGAGGAGCGGATCGTCGCGGGCGAACGCCATGAGTTCCGCCCGCAAATCAACGAGGAATTTAACACCCTCTGATAGTGCATTGAATTGGGTGAGCAATTTCTGTCGAGACGGCACCAGCGCCCGGCGCAGACCCGCCTCGGCGCGCTGCCGCGCCGCGGCGTCCTCGGCCGCCTCGACCTCGGCGATCGCAGTGTCGACCGCGTCGCGGTCGGTGGCGAACCCTTCCGCCATCAGCCCGAGAAAGCGCGCCCGGCCGGCG
>JAZFVR010000067.1:0-2599 GCA_036447835.1 Alphaproteobacteria bacterium
GGCCGATCGGCGCTTCGGTGAGAACGAGCCCTAACGCCCCTCGGCGCGCCAGGCGAGCATGAGGCCGCCGAGCGCCAGCGCCAGCACCAGCCACGCCGGCATCAGCGGCGCCTGGCGGATGCCGGTGACGACGTAGTCGTCATTGGCGTGCAAGCCGATCCAGTCGCGCCCGGCGGTGTCGCGCCCCGGGCGCACCATGCGCAGCCGGGGTGTCGGGCCGTCGGCGAGCCAACGCACGGCGCCGCCGGTCGCGCGCGCGAAGGGCGCGAGGACGTCGGCGCTCGCGCGCAGGTCCGAGAACTCGAGCGGGTTGACCTCGCCAACCGCGGCGATGGCCTCACGGCGACCGTCGCTGAGGCGGTAGAGACCGGGCTCGTCGACCACGATCGTCGCCCGGGCGCGGCCCTCGCCGGCATCCTCGAGCGTGACCTCGCGGCGCGCTCCCGAGGGCGTGGTCACCACGACCGGATCGTCGGTGGGTTGCAGGCTGCGGCGCAGGATCTCGATGCGGTTGCCGCGGGCAGTGGCGTGCAGGTCCTCCTCCTCGAGGTCGGGCTCCTTCATCAGCCAATGCGCCAGACGGCGCAAGAGCTCGGCCTGAGGTCCGCCGCCCTCGAATCCGCGCGCCCACAGCCACATGTGGTCGGTGAGCAGCTGCGCGACGCGCCCGTTGCCGACCCGGTCGAGCACCAGGATCGGCCGGCCGTTGACGCCTTCCATCAGCACCGTGCCGCGGTCGGCCTCGACCTCGACTTGGCGGAACCAGCGGCCCCACTCGGGCGTCTCCGCCCCGGCGCCGGGAAGCCCGGCGGTCACCGGGTGGCGGCGGCCGAGCTCGGAGAGGCGGGCGCGGAAGCCGCCCTCGAACACCTCGCCCGTGGGCTGGCTGGGCAGCACCGTGTTGAGCGGCGTGCGGTAGAGGCTCAACGGCGTCGCGAACGCCGGCCCGGCGGCGCTCAGCAGGGCGCCGCCGCCCTCGACGTAGCGCGCGATGTTGCCGATGTAGGTGAGCGGCATCACGCCGCGGCGGCGGTAGCGGTCGAAGATGATGAGGTCGAACTCCTTGAGCTTGACCTCGAACAGCTCGCGGATGGGAAACGAGATCAGCGCCAGCTCGCGGATCGGCGTCGCGTCCTGCTTCTCGGGCGGGCGCAGGATCGTGAAGTGCACGAGGTCGACCGAGGGGTCGGCCTTCAAGAGGTTGCGCCACACTCGCTCGCCGGCATGCGCCTCGCCCGAGACGAGCAGCACGCGCAGCCGGTCGCGCACGCCGTTGACCTCGAGGATGGTGCGGTTGTTGATGCGGCTGAGCTCGTTCTCGCCTTCCTCGACCGCAATCTCGATCACCGTCGCGCCGGCGCGGTCGAGGATGAACTCGAGCTCATGCGCCTCGCCGACGCGCAGCAGCGCGGTCTCCGGCGCTGCGTCGCCGACGCGCATGGTGATCCGGGCGAGGCCGTCGCGCGCACCGCCCGCGTCGTCGATGCGCAGGTCGAGGCTCAGCGTCTCGCCGACGATGCCGTAGCGCGGCGCGCGCTCGACGACGAGGCGGCGGTCGGCTTCGCCGCGTTCGCCCGTGAGCAGCACGTGCAACGGCGCATCGAATCCGAGCTCGGCGGCGTCGCCGGGGGCGTCGTGCACCTGGCCGTCGGTGATCATTACCACGCCCGCGAGGCGGCGGCGCGGCACGTCGGCGAGCGCCTCGCGCAGCGCTCCGAACAGCCGCGTGCCCGACGCCGGCGCGGCGCCTTCGTCCATCTGCGCGCCGCCGACGGTAACCGTGCGCACATCGAGGCCGGGGAATGCCTCGAAGCTGCGCTCGAGGTCGGCGTGCGCCGCCGCCGCCTGTGACTTGCGCTCGCCAACGTTCTGGCTCGCCGATTCGTCGATCACGAGCACGGCGATGTCGGGCAGGAGCTCGCGCGTTTCCTCGACCAGGGCGGGGTTCACGAGCGCGGCGAGCGCGGCGGCCAGCGCCAGCGCCCGCCACCAGATGCCGCGGGCGCGGCGCGCGAGCCCCAAGGCGACGACGGCGAGGGCGAGGAGCGCGAGCGCCGCGACGAGTGGCCACGGCAGCAGCGGCGAGACGGCGACCGTGGTGAGCGCGCCGGTCATTGCCCGAGACGCTCGAGAATCGCCGGCAGGTGAACCTGGTCGGCCTTGTAGTTGCCGGTCATCGCATACATCACCAGGTTGACGCCGAAGCGGTAGGCCTGTTCGCGCTGGCGCTCGCCGCCCGGGACGGCGGCGAACAGCGGCCGCCGGCGATCGTCGATCGCCCACGCCGCCGCCCAGTCGTTGCTGCCGACGATGAGCGACGAAACGCCGTCGTTGACGCCGCCCTCGTGGCGCTCGACCCACACCTGCCCGCCGCTCCAGCGGCCGGGGAAGTCCTGCATCAGGTAGAACGCGCGGGTAAGCACGTGGGTCGGCGGCACCGGGTGCAGGGGCGGGATGTTGAGGCCCTCGAGCAGGCGGCGCAGGCGCTGCGCGCCGGGGCCGACGCCGCCCATCTGGCGGGTGATGATGGCGTTCTGGTCGCGGGTGTCGAACAGCACGATGCCGCCGGTCTTGAGATAGCGGTCGAGCTTGGCCAGCG
>JAZFVR010000068.1:0-2463 GCA_036447835.1 Alphaproteobacteria bacterium
GGGAGGTAGAGGGCAAAGGGTCGATCGTAATGGGTCCCGCCTACGCCGACGAACGTTTCGAGCGTATGTTCCTGGCGCGCATCCCGCGCGCCGTGGCCCGGAGCTTTAGCGACGAGCAGCTCACGGCGATCAAGACCGTGTTCGGGGCCGAGCGCTGGGATAACCACAGGCTCGACTTTCGCGGCACGTTGTGGTTGCCGTTCCGGCGCTGGTATTATGTGTTCCTCGCCGGCCCCGAGCGGCGTCATCGCGCGCGCCCGCAGGATCTGCGCGAACGCAGCCCCATGCGCCGCGCTCTCGGCACCGCGACCTCGGCGATCGTGGTGATCTGGCTCGTCCTCCTCGTCGTCTACCTTCTCGTCCCCTCCGATCTGCTCCCCCCACTCTAGCTAAGGACGATCCGCTCAGAAGAGCTCGGGACGATCCGCTCAGAGCGGCGGTCTTCGCCCGTCCCAGGGTCGGAGGCGCTCGAGCGCCGCGCCGATGCGCAGCGCGCCGACGTCGTCGTGGCGGCGCCCGACGATCTGCAGCGCGGTGGGCAGGCCGTCGCGAGTGAACCCCGAGGGCACCGAGAGTGCCGGACACTGGCTGACGAAATTGAACAACTCGGTCATGTCGTAGCCGTGGTAGCGGCCGCCCTCGTCGGACCGATCTTCGAGCTCGTCGTGACCGCCGACGGGCCTCGCCGGCAGCGCCATCGTCGGACACAGCAGCGCGTCGTGCTCGCTGAGGACCGGCGCCAGCGCCTGCCACTGTCGCGTGCGCACGAACTCGGTCTTCTTGAAGTCGACGGCGCTCATGGCCAGGCCGGCGTCCATCAGCGCCACCACCTTCGGGTCCATGCGCTCGCGCCACTCCTCCAGGTGGTCGCCGAAGAAGGTGGCGAGGTAGACGCCCCAGTGGGCGTACCAGGCGTCGTTGATCTCACGGCTCCAGGGAAGCGCGACCTCGTTCACCGTGGCGCCGCCCTCTCTCAAAGCCTCGGCCGCCGCGCGCGTGTTCGCCTCGACGTCCGCGTCGATCGCGTAATAGCCGAGGTCGACCGACAGCGCGAGCTTGAGCCCCGAGACGTCGGATGGCGGCGGGATCTCGATGTCGAGCGCCTGGGTGAGCGTCTGGATGTCGCGCTCGTCGGGCCCCTGGGTGGCGGCAAGAAACAGCGCCGCATCGGCCACCGTGCGCGCCAGCGGGCCGAAGTGCGACAGCTGGTCGAACTGGCTGGGCAGGATCTCGAAGGGAATGCGGCCGAAGCTCGGCTTGAGGCCGACGATGCCGCAGAGCGCTGCCGGGATGCGCACCGAGCCGCCCATGTCGGAGCCCTCGGCAAGCGCCACGCAGCCGCTCGCCACCGCCGCACCCGAGCCCCCCGAGGAGCCGCCGGGCGAGCGTTCCGGGTTCCACGGGTTGCGGGTGATGCCCCACAGCGGGCTCTCCGTGTAGCTCGAATAGGCAAACTCGGGCGTCGTCGTCTTGCCCACCAGGATGGCGCCGGCGGCGATGAGCTTCTCGACGATCACCGCGTCGTGGTCGGGCACCCAGTGCTCGTAGACGCGCGAGCCCATGGTGGTGGTCTTGCCCTTGGTCGGCGTCAGGTCCTTGATGGCGATCGGCACCCCGTGCAGCGAGCCCAGCGCGTCGCCTGCGGCGACCGCGCGCTCGGCCGCGCGCGCCCTCTCGAGCGCCTCGTCGGGATAGGTGAAGCAGAAACAGTTGAGCTTCGGGTTGACCTCGTCGATGCGGGCGAGGCTGTTCTCGATCACCTCGACGGGCGACAGCTCGCCGGTGCGGATGAGGCGGGCGAGCTCGGTGGCGGGCGTGTAGGCGAGATCGAGATCGGACATGGCGGCAACGTTACGTGATCGCCGCCGTACCGGCCAGCGCTACGAGCGGCAATCGACCGCCGGCATGGGCCGCGCGGCGCCTTCCTCGCCGTCGCCCGCGAGCCGCTCGAGAGCCGCCTCCGCGTGGCGCGCGATGCGCTTGTCGGCGTCGTGCCGGGCGGCGGTGAGCGCCGCCGGTCCGTATACCTCGCCGACCAGCATCGCGAGCGCGGCGACGAACGAGCCGGGTTGGTCGAAGGCCTTGTCGAAGGGCGCGAACCCCGGGTCCTCGCGCAGGTCGCGGCCCGGGCTCATCTGGATTCCCGCACCCGGGACGACGGCGCCGGCGAAGCGTGCAACGCATACGGTACCGGCACCGGTATCGAGGGAGAGTTCGCCCCGCACGAGCGCGCCGTTGAAGCGCAGGCTGCGGCCGCGCTGCATGTTCTCCATGATGTCGTAAAGTCTGCCGAGCGCGGTACCGTCGACGTCGATCGCCAGTACGCCATCGGCGGGCGTGTCCTCCTCGTCGACCAGTGTCGCACCGGCATGGGCGAGCAGCCTGCGGGCGAGCCGCCTGAACGGAAACGGCGCGACACGTCGGATGGCGAAGTCACCTTCGATCACCCGCCCGTCGCGGATG
>JAZFVR010000069.1:0-2666 GCA_036447835.1 Alphaproteobacteria bacterium
AAGGTAATTGGCTTTGCGCCCGTTGCGGCAGGCGTCACGGGCGCTCCCAAGCCACAAAAAGTCTCCAGAGGACATCACCGACAGTTTCGTCGCGCGGCGATTTCGCCGTAGCGAATTCGCTCACGGCGCGCCCGCCGCAGGCGGCGCCACCGTGTGGGTGGGGGCGAACTGGAGGAGATGACGATGCGAAACGTCGTACGCTACTCGCTCGCGGCGTTCGGCCTGACGACGGGCCTGTTCGCCGCGGTCGCTCCGACCGCCGCCGGCGAGCTCGACGACCTCAAGGCCGAGGTCGGGAAATTGATGGAGCGGATCGATTCTCTCGAAGCGAAGGCGCGGGAGGGTGCCGCGGCGGTGCCCGCACCGGCGGTGAGCTCGGGCAACGACAAGATCAAGCTCGCCGTATCCGGCCAGGTCAACCGTGCCGTCCTGGTGGTCGACGACGGCAAGGACTCGGGGTTCTTCCACGTCGACAACGACAATTCCTCGACCCGGATACGCTTCGTCGGCTCGGGCCGGCTGAACGAGGACATCTCGGCGGGCACGCTCGTCGAGGTGCAGTTCGAGTCGAACTCGAGCGCCGATATCGACATCGACCAGGACGGCGAGGTCTCGGCCAACAACTTCACCGAGCGCCACCTGACGCTCTATCTCGACAGCAAGCGCCTGGGCAGGCTGTGGCTCGGCCAGGGCGACACGGCGTCGAACGGCACCTCCGAGGTCGATCTCTCGGGCACCACGGTGATCGCCTACTCAGGCATAGAGGACCTCGCCGGCGGCATCAGCTTCCGCGATTCGGCAAGCGGCGCCAAGCTGGTGACCATCGGCGGCGCCTACAGCCAGTTCGACGGCTTCAGCCGCCGCGACCGCGTCCGTTACGACTCGCCCACGTTCAACGGCTTCAAGGCCTCGACCAGCTTCATGCAGGGTGACGCCTGGGACGTGGCGCTCCGCTACTCGGCCGACTACGAGAACGTCGGCACCAGGGTCGCCGCGGCGATCGCCTACGGCGACGGCGCCCAGCGTTTCGACCTCGAGCAGATCAACGGGTCGTTCTCGCTGCTGCACCGATCGGGGGTCAATTTCACCTTCGCCTCGGGCACCCAGGACCTCGACGCCCGCACCACCGACGATCCGGTGTTCTACTACGGCAAGCTCGGCTACCAGTTCACCCCGTTTACCTTCGGCAAGACCGCGCTCGCCATCGATTACGGCATCAACGACGACCGCGACGAGGACGGCGACGAGTTCGCGTCCTGGGGCGTGTTCGCGGTGCAGAACATCGACAGGATCGCGACCGAGCTCTACGCCGGCTTCCGCAGCCACGAGCTCGACCGGACCGGCGTATCGGTCGACGATATCAGCGTCGGCGTCGCCGGCGCGAGGGTCAAGTTCTGACCGCCGACCGGCGAATCTGATGATGGAGCAGAGGCGCTTGACGAAAGGTCTGATCGTCGCGCTCGTCGCGCTCGTGCTCGCCGCCTGCGGCGGCGCGAAGCCGTTCGACTACCAGCCGACGGCCGATGAGATGAAGCCCGGCGGCGGCCTGTTCAGCGGCGACGACGGCGAGTTCGTGATCTACCAGGACTGAGCCGTACCGGCCGGTATGCTCGGCGCGCTCGTGCAAGCGGTGGGTTTCAAATACGCCGCTTGTGCGCGATCTTGCGCTGGCCTAACCGAACTCGGGCGCGATCGGGCGCGCGAGCAGCCCGGCGATCGCGAGGTCAATGTCGGCCGCGCGGTTGAGCGCCGCGTCGACCGCGGCGACGATCGGCATCTCGACCTCATGACGCGCGGCGAGCGCGACGATCGCTGCGGCGCTCGCCACGCCTTCGGCCACGGTGGCGCGACCCGAGAGATAGTCGTCGAGCGCCTGGCCTTCGCCCAGCGCGAGGCCGAGCGAATAGTTGCGCGACTGCTCGTGGGTGCAGGTGAGCACCAGGTCGCCGAGGCCCGAAAGCCCCATCAGCGTCTCGCGCTTCGCCCCCAGCGCCAGGCCGAGGCGCGCCATCTCGGCGAGGCCGCGGGTGATCAGCGCGGCCACCGCGTTGTGGCCGAAGCCGCGACCCTGGATGACGCCGCAGGCGATGGCGAGCACGTTCTTGACCGCGCCGCCGACCTGGGCGCCGATCGGGTCGTCCGAGTGGTAGGGCCTGAAGTTGGTCGAGCCCAAGGCCGCGGCGAGGCGCGCGGCGAGGTCGCTGTCGGCGGCGGCGATCGTCACCGCGCTCGGCAGGTCGCGCGCCACCTCGGCGGCGAAGGTCGGCCCCGACATGACGGCGATGCGCGCCGCCGGCAGCGCTTCGGCGACGACCTCGCTCATCAGCGCCGCGGAGCCGCCCTCGACCCCCTTGGTGCAGATCACCGCAGGCGTCCCGGGGCGCAAGTCTCCGGCGAGGTCGCGACAGACGCCGCGCGTGTGCTGGGCCGGGGTGACGAGGAGCACGGCGTCGGCGTCCGCAGCGCCGGCGAGCTCGCTGGTGGCTCGTATGCCGGCGTCGAGCGCGACGCCGGCGAGGAACAGCGGGTTCTCGTGGCGCGCGTTGATCGCCTCGACGACTTCGGCCTCGCGCGCCCACAGCGTCACCGTGCGCCCGGCGCGGCGTGCGGCCTGGGCGAGCGCGGTGCCCCAGGCGCCGCCGCCGACGATGCCGATGCGCTCCATG
>JAZFVR010000070.1:0-5687 GCA_036447835.1 Alphaproteobacteria bacterium
GCGTTCTGGATGCCGAGGAACCAGCCGAGCACGACGTAGTTGGCGAGCGCCGCCGGCGCACCCCAGATGCGGATCGCGAAGTAGGTGCGGGCGTGTTCGTCGACCTCGCGGCTGGCGTCCATCAACGCCATGGCGCCGGCGATCACCGGCAGCTGCAGGAGCAGGATCATGGCGGCGATGACGAGGGCGATGACCAGCGCGCGCGCGAAGATCGCCCGCACCTCGTCGGCGTCGTCGGCGCCGTGCGCCTGGGCGGTGAAGCCCGTCGTGCCCATGCGCAGGAAGCCGAAGCCCCAGTAGAGGAAGTTGAAGATCATCGCGCCGATGGCGACGGCGCCCAGGTAGTAGGCGTGGTCGAGATGGCCGACGACGGCGGTATCGACTGCGCCGAGCAGGGGAATCGTGATGTTCGACAAAATGATCGGCCCGGCGAGCCGCCACACGCGGCGGTGCCAGCCGCGCGCGACCGACCGCGCGGCGTGCGCGCTCACGTCAGTGGGGGGGATGGCCGGGCTCGCGGCGGGCCGTGACCGGGTTGCGCCTCATCGCGTTTCGCCGCCGGTGGGGAACGGCGGCGGCGCGGCGAACAGTTCGGGGTCGAGCGCGATCCCCCGTTGCGTCCCGAAGAGGGTGATGCGGGTGGCGAAGCCTTGTGCGTCGACGACGACCCACTGGCGCAGCTCGAATGGCTTCTCGCTGAACACCAGCGTGAACGATCCCTCGTCGGGACTGTCGGCGCGCGTCAGCGTGACGCGCAGTATCTGGGCGTCGCGCTCGACGCGGCTGACGACGATGTCATCGCCGAAGCGGATGTTCTCGCGCACGAGCACGCCGGCGGGCGTCTCCGAGAGCGGCATCTGGCTGATCTGCCCGATCTCGCCGTCGATATAGGTGAGCCATTCGCCGTCGCTGACCATCTTGATCTTGGCCGGCGGCGCGTACTCGATGCGCAGGCGCCCGGGGCGCGCGATGTAGAGCGTGCCCTCGGCGATGCTGCCGTCGGCGGCGACCTGCACGAAGTTCGCGCGCAGCGTGGTGATGGCGTTGAGGTAGTCCTCGACGCGCGCCACCGCCGCAGCGTCGTCCTCGTCGGTGGCCGCGAAGGGGGCCCCGCCGGCGAACGCGATCGCCGCGCCGAGCGCCAACGCAGCCAGACGCGACAGCGGATATCTGCTCACGACGCCTCCGTGTGCGCGGGTTTCGTGGCGCGGCCGGCGCGCTCGCGCGCGGCCGTCAGGTGAGTCTATCGTCGTCGATGTCGCGGGCAAGCACTTCGCGCTTGCCGACGTGGTTGGCGCGGCTCACCACGCCTTCCGCCTCCATGCGCTCGATGATGCGCGCGGCGCGGTTGTAGCCGATCTGCAGGTGGCGCTGGACGAAGCTCGTCGACGCCCTGCGCTCGCGGCACACCAGCGCCACCGCCTGGTCGTAGAGCGCGTCCTCGCCGTCTCCGCCGCCGCGCAGCGACGGCAGGTCGTCGTCGTCCTCGGTGATCGCCTCGAGGTAGTCGGGCTCGCCCTGCGACTTGAGGAAGGTGGCGACGCGCTCGACCTCGGCGTCGCTGACGAACGGCCCGTGGACGCGGCTGATGCGCCCGCCCGCCGACATGTACAGCATGTCGCCGTCGCCGAGCAGCTGCTCGGCGCCCTGCTCGCCGAGGATCGTGCGGCTGTCGATCTTCGAGGTCACCTGGAAGCTCACCCGCGTCGGGAAGTTGGCCTTGATGGTGCCGGTGATGACGTCGACCGAGGGCCGCTGGGTGGCCATGATGAGGTGGATGCCGGCGGCGCGCGCCATCTGCGCCAGGCGCTGGATCGCGCCCTCGACGTCCTTGCCGGCGACGAGCATGAGGTCGGCCATCTCGTCGACGACGACGACGATGACGGGAAGCGGGTCGGTGGGCAGCTCCTGCTCCTCGAACACCGGCTCGCCGGTGTCGGCGTCGAAGCCCGTCTGCACCCGGCGCTTGAGCGGCTCGCCGCGGGCGCGCGCCTCGGCCAGGCGCTTGTTGTAGCCGGCGATGTTGCGCACGCCGAGGCGCGACATGGCGCGGTAGCGGTTCTCCATCTCGCGCACGGCCCACTTGAGCGCCACCACCGCCTTCGACGCGTCGGTGACCACCGGCGCCAGCAGATGAGGGATGCCGTTGTAGGCCGAGAGCTCGAGCATCTTGGGGTCGATGAGGATGAACTTGCACTGGTCGGGGGGCAAGCGATAGACGAGCGACAGGATCATGGTGTTGATCGCCACCGACTTGCCCGAGCCCGTGGTGCCGGCGACGAGCAGATGCGGCATGCGCGCCAGGTCGGTCATCACCGCTGCGCCGCCGATGTCCTTGCCGAGGGTGAGCGTCAGCTTCGCCGCCGTGCTCTCGTACTCGGGCGCGGAGAGAAGCTCGCGTAAGTAAACGGTCTCGCGGCGCGCGTTCGGAAGCTCGATGCCGATGACGCTGCGCCCGGGGATGAGCGCCACGCGCACCGACACCGCGCTCATCGAGCGCGCGATGTCGTCGGCGAGGCTGATCACCCGCGACGACTTGGTGCCGGGCGCGGGCTCGAGCTCGTAGAGCGTGACCACCGGGCCCGGGCGCACCTTGACGATCTCGCCACGCACGCCGAAGTCGTCGAGCACCACCTCGAGCAGCCGCGCGTTCTGGGTCAGCGCGTCGGCGTTGTCGGCGATGCGCTCGCTGTGGTCGGGCGCCAGCGTCAGCAGGCTGAGCGGCGGCAGCTGGTACTCGCCGGCCGCCGTGAGATCGAGCGTTTCCTGGCGCGCCGTGCGCCGGCCGCTGCGTGGCGCGACGATCTTGCGCGCCGACGCGCGCCGCGCCGCTGGCTCGCTGCCGGCCCCCGGCTCCGGTATGGCGTCGTCGTCGCGTGCGCGCGCCGCGCGCAGTTGCGGCTCGATGCGCCGGCGCGGATCCGGCGCGCGGTCGCGCGGCGCGACCGTGCCGGCGGTCGTCGCACGCCCGTGCCACAGCGCCTGGCCGGCGCGCGCGCCGCGCCAGGGAAGCGCGGCGAGCCACCCGGTGCCGCGGCCGATCCGGCGCCATTCGTCGTCGCTCAGGCTCAGCGCCGGCACCAGCGCGGCGACGCTGACGGCGAAGCCGGCGAGCGCCACCGTCGTCGCGCCGCCGACATAGGCCGCGTAGGGACCGAGCCAGCCGTAGAGCACGGCGCCGACGGTGCCGCCGAGGCCGCCGGCGAGCGGCCAGGCGTCCGGGGCCGGCAGGGCGCCGCAGGCGATCGCCGCGACGACGACCGCCGGCACGCCGAGCGCCAACCGCGCCCCCGGCCGCGTCAGGCGGCGCGACGCGACCAGGCGCCAGCCCCAGGCGAGCGGCACCGCGACCAGCACAACCGCAGCGGCGCCGAACGCCTGCAGCATCGCATCGGCCGCGTAGGCGCCGGCGATACCGGCGAGATTCGCGGGCGCGCCTCCGGTCGCCGTGTTGAGCGACGGGTCGGCGGGGTCGAAGCTCACCAGCGCCAGCGCCAGGAACCCGGCGCCGGCCATCAGCGCGACGCCGACGAATTCGATCAGGCGGTGGCGCACGAACGCGGTGACGCCGGGCGGCAGCAGCGCCTGTCTGGTGGCGGCGGTCGAGCGGCTGGCCATGGCATACTCCTCCTTCGCCCGGCCGCCTCCCGTCGCCGGGGTGAGGCGCGATATTAACCCAACAGGCGCGGGCGGCAACAAGAAAAATCGTTCGCGAACCCGTACTTAAGTAGCTTTATTCGGTTGCCGAGTTAACCATGGCGGCGCGATCACGCGCGCGGCGCCTGGGCCAGCGGCCATGCTGGTGTCCGGGTGCCTACCACCGATCCCCGGTCGGACTGCATTGCATATGTTGCTGTCATGCCCGGATCTGTTGGTGTGGGCGGCGCCGACTCAACGGCATCGCGATGTGCCGATGTGGTCTGGGTATGACCGCATGACGAGAGGCGCCGTCGACGATGAAGGTTACGCCGATCGGGTGGAATTTCGCAAAGCGGGTGTTCCAGGTTCATGGCAGATAAAGGGGTCTGACCCCTTTTCTCGAAGCGTCGGCGTTGCACGGCGCCTAGAGCGCCGGCGCCGGCTTGGGGATGTCGGCGAGCGCCGCCTCGCAGGCGCAAGCGACGCGCAGCAGCGCGCCTTCGCGGCACGGGCGCGCCATGAGCATGAGGCCGACGGGGAGGCCCTGGCCGTCGTCGCCGCAAGGCAGCGTGATCGCGCACAGGCGCAGCAGGTTGCCGAGCGTGGTGTTGCGGAGCGCGCCCATATTGGCGGCGAAATAGGCGTCGTCGTCGGCGACGAGGTCGGCGATCGGCGGCGGCGAGATCAGGCAGGTCGGCGCCACCATCGCCGCGGCGCCGGCGAGGCGCGCGTGGAGCTTCTCGGCGGCGGCGGCGAGCCCCCGGCGCAGCCGTTCGATGTCGACGGCGCCGACCTCGGCCCCCTGGCGGAAGCGCTTGAGCACGTTGCCGTAGAGCTTGTCGGGGTGGGCCTCGATCACGTCGCCCCACGAGGCGTAGCCTTCGGCCGAGACGAGCGGGCCGTAACGCGCGATGAGCGCCTGCGCCTCGGCGAGCTCGGGCGCCTCCTCGTGAACGACCTCAGCGCCGGCGCCCGCCAGGTGCTCGACGGCGCGCTTGGCCGCCGCCTCGACCCCGGGCTCGAGCCCGTCCCACATGACCGTATCGGCGACGACGAGGCGCATGTGCGCGAGCGACGCGCCGGCGAGGTCGGCAGGCCGGCGCGCGGCGAGCACGGCGAACACCGCGTTCGCGTCGGCGACGTCGCGGGTGAGCGGGCCGACGGTGTCGAGGCTCGGCGCCAGCGGCACGACGCCGTCGAGGGGCAGCAGCCCGGCGGTCGTCTTGAGGCCGACGAGGCCGTTCCACGCCGCCGGAATACGCACCGAGCCGCCGGTGTCGCTGCCGATGCCCGCGGCGGCGAGGCCGCGCGCCACCGACACCGCCGCGCCCGACGACGAGCCGCCGGGGACGCGCGGAGTGCGTGCGTCGAACGGGTTGGCGGGGGTGCCGTAATGGGGGTTGATGGCGAGGCCCGAGAATGCGAACTCGGTGAGGTTGGTCTTGCCCAGGCAGACCAGGCCGGCGCGGGTCGCGCGCGCCAGCACCTCGGCGTCGGCGTCGGGCACGCGATCGGCGAGCAGCGGCGTCGCCGCCGTCGTCGCCACGCCGGCGCTGTCGAACAGGTCCTTCCACGAGATCGGCACGCCATCGAGCGGCCCGCGCCGCAAGCCGGCCTTCGCCCGCCCGCGCGCGGCGCGGGCCTCGGCGAGCGCGCGTTCGGGCGTCGTCCTGAGGTAGATCGCATGCTCGCCGTCCGCGGCCGCGATGCGCTCGAGGAAATGCTCGGTGAGCGCCACCGGGTCGATGCGCCCGGCGTCGATCCCGGCGCCGAGCGCCAGCGCGCTCATCTCGTGCCAGTCTCGCGCCATGCCGGCGTCCCCGTCCCTTCCCGTGCGTCGCGCGCGCGAAAGCGCGCCAGCTTAGCCGCCGCGCGGGCGCTGGACAACCGCGCCGCCGCGCGCGATGGTGCGCTCATGGCCCGCCGCCCGTCCGCGCCCGAGACCTGCGACGCCGAGGTGCTCGTCGTCGGCGCCGGCATGGTCGGGCTGTCGCTCGCCTGCGCGCTCGCCGGTGCCGGCGTCGAGGTCGCCGTCGTCGACCGGGCCG
>JAZFVR010000071.1:0-3103 GCA_036447835.1 Alphaproteobacteria bacterium
TAGAGGTGGCTGTAGGGGTGGCTCATCAGCTCGTCGGCCTTCTTGGTGGCGCCGTAAATCGAGAGCGGCGTATCGACGCGATCGTCCTCGGAGAACGGCAGCTTGCGGTTGCCGCCGTAGACCGAGCTCGAGCTCGCGTAGACGAAGTGGACGAATTCGGGGAGGTGCCGGCACAGCTCGAGCACCTCCATCTGGCCGACGAGGTTGGTGCGCACGTAGACGAACGGATCGGCCAGCGAATGGCGCACACCGGCCTGGGCGGCGAGGTGAACGACGCGGTCGACGCCGGCGCCTTGGCACGCCGCCTCGAGCGCGCCGCGCCCGGCGATGTCGAGCCGGTGGAAGGTGAAGTCCTTGTTGCCTCCGAGACGCGCCAGGCGCGCCTTCTTGAGAGCGACGTCGTAATAGGTATTGAGGTCGTCGACGCCGATCACCGACTCGCCGCGGGCCAATAACGCCTCGCTCACGTGATAGCCGATGAAGCCGGCCGCCCCGGTTACCAGTACCGCCATTCGATCGTCACCGTCGTTCGAGCCCGGGTCCCGATGCCTCCACTCTATAGGCGATTCCGTCGCCTCCGGCGAATCGCCACGGCGTGCCGGTATGGCCCGGGCTATCCACTCGTGAAATCGGTAATCAGCGGCGCCGCCGCGATCCACCAGCCGGGCCGGCCCCGGGCGAGGCGCCGTGCCGCGGCCCGCGCCTCGGCGGCGGCGGCGAACAGGCCGAAGCAGGTGGCACCGCTTCCGCTCATGCGCGCGAGCAGGCAGCCGGCCTCGGCGGCAAGCGCCGCGAGCGCCTCCCCGATCTCCGGCCGCAGCCTGCGCGCCGGCGCCTCGAGGTCGTTGGCGCGCTCGGCGAGCACGGCGGCGAGCGCCGCGGCGTCGGCCGGAGCCTCGGCGAAGCGCGCCGGGTGCGAACGGGTGTCATCGAGGGCCCCGTACACCTCCGCCGTCGCCAGCGGCGCGCCGGGATTGACGAGCACGAGCTCTGCCGGCGGCAGCGGCGGCGCTGGCTCGATTTCCTCGCCGATGCCGCCGACGAAGCCGGCGCGGGCGCCGAGGCACACGGGCACGTCGGCGCCGAGCGCGAGGGCCATGCGCGCGAGGTCGTCGGGCGCCGGCGCGAGGCGCCACAGTGCCGCCAGCGCGCGCAGCGTCGCCGCGGCGTCGGCCGAGCCGCCGCCGAGGCCGGCGGCGACGGGCAACGCCTTGTCGAGGCGGATCGCCGCGCCCGCGCGCACGCCGCCCTCGGCCCTGAGCAGCCGGGCAGCGCGCAGCACCAGATTGTCGTCGGGCGCGGTGGCGCCGAGCGAGTCGGCATGGGCCCCGGTGACGGTGAGGGAAAGATCGTCGGCTCGCGTGACCGCGATCCCGTCGGCGACGCCGGCGAATGCGACGAGGCTGTCGAGAAGATGGTAGCCGTCGGCGCGGCGGCCGACGACGCGGAGATAGAGGTTGATCTTGGCCGGGGCGGCTCGGCGCAGGCTCGGCCCGCCGGGGGCGTCAGCTCCCTCCATCGGCGACGGTGCCGGGCAACAGGCCCCTGCGCAGCTTCTCCTCGATGCGGAAGATATCTTCGTCCTCCTCGGGACCGAGCGCCAGCGCCCGCCGCCACTGGAAGCGCGCCTCGACGCGGCGGTTCACGCGCCAGTAGGCGTCGCCGAGATGGTCGTTGATCGTCGGGTCGTCGGGGCGCAGCACGACGGCGCGCTCGAGCAGGCGCACGGCGTCGGTGAAGTTGCCGAGGCGATAGTGGGCCCAGCCGAGGCTGTCGGTGATGTAGCCGTCGTCGGGTCGGAGGTCGACGGCGCGCTCGATCATCTCGAGCGCCCGGTCGAGGTTCACGCCCTTGTCGACCCACGAATATCCCAGATAGTTGAGCACGAAGGGCTGGTCGGGCTCGAGGTCGAGCGCGGTGAGGAAATCGCTTTCGGCGCGCGGCCATTGTTTCGAGCGTTCGAGCGCGATGCCGCGGGCGTAGAGCGGGCGCCAGTGGCGCGGCTCGAAAGCGCCGACGCGCCCAAGCGCGTCGTCGTAGGCGGCGACCGCTTCGTCCCAGCGCTCGCGCGCGCGCAACATGTCGCCGAGCGTGATGAGCACGTCGGCGCGTTCGGGACGCCGCTCCGCCATCGCGCGCAAGATGAGCACCCCGTCGTCGGTGCGGTCGAGATCGTCGAGGTTGGTGGCGATGCGCAACTGCGCCGACCAGTTGAGCGGCGAGCTCGGTCCGATCGCCTCGTAGGCCGCGATCGCCACCTCGGGGAGGGACTGGGTTTCGAGGATCTCGCCGAGCAGCATGTAGGTGGCGTCGAAGGCCGGGCGCAGATGTATCGCCAGACGCGCATAGAGGAGCGCGGTGTCGAGCGCGTTTTCCTGGAACAGCGCGCTGGCGATGCCGAACAGTGCTTCCGCGCTGCCTTCGCGGGCGTCGTTGACGATGCGCTCGGCCGCGGTGCCGCTGGCGAGGCGCGCCAGCGCAGGCTCGAACCAGACGCTCTCGGGGTTCTCGTTCTGGTAGTCCTCATAGAGCTTGCGCGCCGCCTCGGACCGCCCGCCGCGCTCGTAGAAGGCGCCGAACGCGGTGACGGCGCGAAAGCTGCCGCCCGGTTGCGCCGCGATCGTAGAGCGGTAGGCCTCCTCGGCGGCATCGTGGTTGTCGGCGAGGTCGCTGATGAGGGCCGAGTGAAACTGGCGAAAAACGGCGAAGGCCTGGCTCTTGTCGAGGCTGTCGAGCGCCGCCTGGGCGTCGTCGAAGCGGTTCTGCCCGGCCAAGGTCCAGGCGGTTAGCAAGGGCACGAGCAGCGTGTTGTACCCTTGCCGCGGAATCGCGTCGAGCCGCGCCTTGGCGGATTCGATCTGGCCCTTGCGGATCGCATCGACGGCCAGCGTCACCGCGGCGATCGACTCCTTCGGCCGCGCCTCGACGATGCGCCGGGCAAGGCGCGCGGCGTCGGTCATGCGCCCCTCGGCGTGCAGCGCCAGGTAGGTCTGGCGCATGAGGTTGAGATTGTCGGGATCGGCCGCCAGCGCGCGGGTGAGGTACCGTGCGGCGGACGCGGCGTCGCGCTCGTGGCGCGCCAGGCGGCCCGCGAGATAGCTGC
>JAZFVR010000072.1:0-5313 GCA_036447835.1 Alphaproteobacteria bacterium
GCCTGGCGGGCGCTAATGGCAGTAGTTGATGGCGCCCGCCATGGTCGCGCCCCAGGGCCCGTCGCCAACGTCGTCGATCAGCTTCACCAGCCGGCGCGTGCGCGTGTCGATCACCGCCACCTGATCGCTGCCGCTGAGGGCGACGTAGAGCTTCGCCCCGTCGGGGGTGACGACGCCGGTCTCGGGTGTCGATGGCAGCGCGATCTCGCCCGCTTTCTCCATCGTCGCCAGATCGAGCACGACGAGCTTGTTTTCGCCCCGGCTGATCACGAACGCCGTGGTTCCGCTGGTGTCGCTGTTGACGCCGGTCATGCCGGCGGCGCCGGGCAGCGTCGCCACCACCTCGAGCGTCGCCGTCGAGACCACCGAAACCGTGCGGTCGCCGTTGTTGGGGACCAACATGTAGCGGCCGTCGGCCGAGGCGAAGGCGCGCCACGGCCGGTCGCCGAGCGTTATGCTCTTGAGCCGCGTGCGCGCGCGCAGGTCGAGCACGGCGAGCAGATCGCTCTCGCCGTGGGCGGCGAAGCCGAGGCGACCGTCCAAGGTTGGCGTGACGTTGAGGAGTCCCTGGAAGTCCTCGCCTCCGCCCGCTGCCACCGCCGCCAGCATGGGCGCATCCGCCACCGGGATCTCGTCGACGATGCGCGCGGTGGCGACATCGATGACGCTGACGTGACTGGCGCCGAGGTTGGCGACGTAAAGAAGCGCGCCGTCGGCGCCGAAGGTCAGGTTGTGCGGCGCGTAAAGGCCGTCGACGCGGGCGAGTTCGCGGTTCTCGGCGAGCGAGACCAGCGACACCGTGCCGGCGCCGATATTACCTACCGCGACAAGCGCGCCGTCGGGGCTGATCTCCATGTGCTCGGGCTCGGCGTCGAGCATGAGCGTCGCCTCGGTCTCGAGCGTTGCCAGGTCGACGATCGAGATCGTGTCGTCGGCGGTGTTGCTGGCGACCAGCTTGCCGAGCTTGGTCGACACGATGACCTGGTGCGGCACGTTGCCGACGCGAATGCGGGCGACGACCTTGTCGCTCGCGGTGTCGATCACCGCGACGTCGGCGGACGCCCGGTTGGGTACGTAAAGGTAACGGCCGGCGTCCTCCAATGCGGTGACCGGCGGCGACCACAGGGCGGCGGCGCAAACCGCGGCCGCTGCGATCATTCGGGCCGAGACTCTCATCGGCAACTCCCCTTTGGCTTGGCTTGGCAATTTCCGGATCGGTTCCTCGGATCGCGGGCAACCGTGTCTTGTCTGCGGCAATGCGCCCCGCAGCCTGCGCCCGCTGCCGCAATGTAGGGTCACAGATCGCGGACCGTCAATGGTTGACGACGCGCCCGCGTCACTTGCGCTTCCGGCGCGCCGCCGCGGTGGTGTACCTTGGGTGCCCCATGACGTTCGATGCCACGATCAGGGCACCGCGCCCGCCCGCCGGCACCTTGCGCGAGCACGTGCGGCGCACGCTCGGGTTCGCGCTTCCCGTGATGGTCGCGCGTGCCGGGCTGCTTGTGCTCGTCGCCGTCGACATCGCCATGACCGGTCGCGCCGGCGCGGTCGAGCTCGCGTACTACGGGCTCGCCATGGCGCCGCAGGTTCCGATGATGCTCGTCGGCATCGGCATGTTGATGGGCACGGTCGTGCTGACGGCGCAGGCAGAGGGCGCCGGCAGCCCCGCCGAGTGCGGCGCGGTGTGGCGCGTCGCGCTCGTTCACGCCGCCGCGCTGGGCGTGCTGTTCATGGCGTCGTGCCAGGGCGGCGAATGGTTCCTCGCGGTCACCGGCCAGGCGCCCGACCTCGCCCGCGGCGGCGGGAGCGTGCTGGCGATGTTCGGCTGGGGAATGCCGGCGATCCTTCTCTACAGCGCCACCACCTTCTTCCTCGAGGGCATCAACCGCCCGGCGGCGGGCATGGTGGTGATGGTTTTCGCAAACCTGCTCAACTTCGCGCTCAACTGGATGCTCATCTACGGCAACGGCGGCGCGCCGGCGATGGGCGCGGACGGCGCGGCGCTCGCCACGACGATCGTGCGCTGGTTCATGTTCCTCGTGCTCGTGGCCTATGCGCTCACGCGGATCGACCGCATGCGTTACGGCGTCCACGGCGCGATCGTCGACGCCCGCGCGCTTGCCCGCCGGCTGCGCCGCATCGGCTATCCGATGGGCCTCGGTCTCGGCCTCGAGACCAGCGCGTTCGCAACGCTGACGCTCTTCGCCGGCCTCATGGGGCCGACGCAGGTGGCCGCGTACCAAGTGGCGATGAACCTCGTCGCGCTCGCCTTCATGTGCGCGATCGGTTTCGCCACGGCGGCGAGCGTGCGCGTCGGCAACGCCGTCGGCCGGCGCGACCCGGGCGGCGTCCGCCGCGCGGGCTGGGTCGCGCTCGGGCTCGCGGTGGCGGTGCTGGCGGCGTTCGGGCTCGTCTTCCGCAGCATCCCCGATGCGCTCGTCGGCGTCTACACGAGCGAGCCCGCGGTGATCGCCGTGGCCATCCCCGCGGTCGTCGTCGCCGGGCTGATCCTGGTGCTCGACGGCGGCCAGGCGGTGCTCATGGGGGCGCTGCGCGGCGCCGCCGACGTGTGGCCGGCGACGGCGCTCTATTTCGCCGCCTTCTGGCTGTTGATGGTGCCGACCGGCTACCTGCTCGGCGTCGTCCGCGAAGGCGGCGCGCCGGCGCTGATGGCCACCGTCGGCGTGGGATGCGGCGCCGCCGTCGTTGCGCTCGCGCTGCGCTTTCACGTCGTGTCGCGGCGCGCGGTCGCCAGCGTCTGAGCGCGGCGTTGGCAAAATTCAGGCGGGAAGCGTAGACTTGCGCGCGTGAGCCGGACAATCGCGCTGGTCGACGACGACCGTAACATCCTCGCCTCGGTGTCGATGGCGCTCGAGGCCGAGGGCTTTCGGGTGACGACCCACAGCGACGGCGACGAGGCATTGCGCGCGCTCGCCGCCGCGCCCGCCGACCTCGTCATCCTCGACATCAAGATGCCGCGGCTCGACGGCTTCGAGACGCTTACCCGCCTGCGCCGGTACAGCGAGGTGCCGGTGATCTTCCTTACCTCGAAGGACGAGGAGATCGACGAACTCGTCGGCCTCAAGATGGGCGCCGACGATTACATCCGCAAGCCGTTCTCGCTACGCCTCCTGATCCAGCGCATTCACGCGGTGCTGCGGCGCGCCGACGCCTCGGGCGACGACGCCGGCGAGGTCGGTGAGCAGCAGATCGTCCGCGGCGAGCTGGTGCTCGATCTGGCGCGACACTCGTGCAGTTGGCGCGGCGAACCGGTGGTGCTCACCGTCACCGAGTTCCTGATCGTCGAATCGCTGGCGGCGCGCCCCGGCCACGTGCGCAGCCGCGGCCAGCTGATGGACGCCGCCTATCAGGACAACGTCTACGTCGACGACCGCACCATCGACAGCCACGTCAAGCGCATCCGCAAGAAGTTCAAGGCGGTGGATCCCGAGTTCGCCCAGGTCGAAACGCTGTACGGGGTCGGCTACCGCTACATCGAGACGTGAGCGCGCCGGCCGTGGCGTTCGTCAGGCGCGCGCGCGATCACGCCCGGGCCGAGGTCGGTCGACCGCCCCCGCGCGCGCGCCGTCGCGGCCCGTTCTCGCCGCTCACCCGGCGCATTCTCGCCATCAACGTCCTGGCGCTCGGCATCGTCGTGGTCGGCATGCTCTATCTCGACGACTACCGCCACGGCCTCATCGACACCAAGATCACGGCGTTGCGCACGCAGGGCGAGCTGATCGGCGGCGCCCTCGGCGAGAGCGTCGTCACCAGCCCCGCCGGCGGGGTCTACACCATAGACGCCGAGGCGGCGCGCCAGATGCTCAGGCGGCTCGTGGTCCCGATCAGGACGCGGGCGCGGCTGTTCGCCACCGGCGGCGAGCTCGTCGCCGACACGCGCCTCCTGCCGGGCGCCGAGCAACAGGTCCAGGCCGAGGCGCTGCCGCCGCCCAAGGGCGCGCTCGAGCGGGCGACCGAGGCCGCCTACGCGTGGGTGATTTCGCACCTGCCGCCGCGCGAGGTGCTCGAGCCCTACGTCGAGGCCGAGGAGCAGCGCGCCGCGCAATACCGCGAGGCGCAGCTCGCGCTCACCGGCGAGAGCGCAAGCGCGCTGCGCGACGGCGGCGACGCCGGCATCATTCTCAGCGTCGCCGTTCCGGTGCAGCGCTTCAAGCACATCCAGGGCGCGCTGATGCTGTCGACGACGATCGACGACGTCGAGGCCAGCGTGCGCGAGGTGCGCTATGCGATCCTCGAGCTGTTCGCGCTCGGCCTCGCCGTCACCATCGCGCTCTCGGTGTACCTCGCCGGCACCATCGTGCGCCCGGTGCGCAGGCTCGCCGAGGCGGCCGACGCCGTGCGCCGCGGCAAGGGGCGGGTGGTCGCCATCCCCGACTTCTCGGCGCGCCGCGACGAGATCGGCGATCTTTCGCAGGCGCTGCTCGACATGACCAACAGCCTGTCGGAGCGCATCGACGCCATCGAACGCTTCGCCGCCGACGTCGCCCACGAGATCAAGAACCCGCTCACCTCGCTGCGCAGCGCGGTGGAGACGGCGGCGCGGGTCAAGGAACCCGAAAATCAGCGCAAGCTGCTCGCCATCGTGCTCGACGACGTGCAGCGCCTCGACCGTCTGATAAGCGACATCTCCGACGCCTCGCGCGTCGACGCCGAGCTGGCGCGCGCCGAGAGCGCGCCGATCGACGTCGGCGCCATGCTCGCGGCGCTGGTCGAGGTCTATCGGGCGACGGCGGGGCCGGGCGAGGCGCCGATCTCGCTCACTGTCGCCGCGAACGAGCCGATGGTGGTCGAAGGCGTCGACCACCGCTTGGTGCAAGTGTTCGAAAATCTGGTCGCCAACGCGCGCTCGTTCAGCCGGACCGGCGGCGCGATTCGCCTCGCGGCGCGGCGCGACGGCGACTGGGTCGAGGTAACGGTCGAGGATGACGGGCCGGGCATCCCGCACTCCAAGCTCGAGGCGATCTTCGGCCGCTTCTACAGCGAGCGCCCGGTGGGTGAGAAGTTCGGCACCCACTCGGGCCTCGGTCTCAGCATATCGAGGCAGATCGTCGACGCCCACGGTGGCGTCATCTACGCCGAGAACCGCGGCCCTAGCGAAAGGCCGACCGGCGCCCGATTCGTCGTCCGCCTCCCCGGCTGAGCCGAGGATTCCCGGGCCGCGGCCACAAATTCGGGCGGCGGCGGCTCAGTGGACGCTGACCGGTTCGAGGTCGTTCTGGCGGGCGGCGGCGAAGGCGGTGTCGCGGTCGACCGTGACGCCGAGCACGGTGCCGTCGGCGGCGTGGATGCCGT
>JAZFVR010000073.1:0-14092 GCA_036447835.1 Alphaproteobacteria bacterium
TCGATGGCGTCGCGCAGGCGCGCGTCGGCGCCCAGGTGCTCGCCCACCCAGTCCTCGATCAGCGGCTGGGCGAGCACCCACATGTTGACCTCGGGGTTGAGCCGGCGGCCGATGCCCTCGGCGAGCAGCAGGTTCTTCTGCAACAGGAGAAGCTGCGGCTGGGTCTCCATGGCGAAGGTCTCGGTGACCTGGAACAGCTGGGCCATGAGCCGCGCCAGCGAGATCTCGTTCAAGGGCCGGCCGAGAATCGGCTCGCCGATCGCCCGGCACGCCTGGGTGAAGGCGGCGTGGGACTTGTCGGGCGGCACGTATCCCGCCTCGAAGTGGACCTCGGCGACGCGCGCATAATCGCCGGTGAGGAAGCCGAGCAGCATTTCGGCGAGATAGCGGCGCGTCTCCTCGTCGAGCCGTCCCATGATGCCGAAGTCGACGGCGATGATGTCGCCGGCGGCGTCGACGAACAGGTTGCCCGGGTGCAGGTCGGCGTGGAAGAAACCGTCGCGGAACATCTGGTTGAACATCGAGCGCGCCGCCTTCTCGATGATCGCGTCGAGGTCGTGGCCGGCGGCGAGAAGCGCCTCGCGCTCGTCGATCGGCGTGCCTTCGATGCGCGCCAGCGTCAGCACCCGGCGCGCGGTGCGCCGCCAGTCGACCTCGGGCACGTGGAAGCCGTCGTCTTCCGCCAGGTTTTCGCGCAGCTCCGACGCCGCCGCCGCCTCGAGGCGCAGGTCCATCTCGACCGCCACCGTCTCGGCGAGCGTGCGCACCACCTCCACCGGCCTGAGCCGGCGCCACGCCGGCTGCACGCGCTCGATCCACTCGGCGAGCCAGTAGTAGAGGTCGAGGTCGCGGGCGAAGGCCTGCTCGATCCCGGGCCTCAGCACCTTGACCGCGACCTCGCGGCCGTCGCTGGTGGTGGCGAAGTGCACCTGGGCGATCGACGCGGCGGCGACCGACTCGTCGGCGAAGTCGTCGAACAGCGCGTCCACGGGCGCGCCGAGCCCGGCCTCGATCGTCGCGCGGGCCTCCGCGCCCGGGAACGGCGGCAGCCGGTCCTGCAGGTTCGACAGGTCCTCGGCCATCTCCTCGCCGACGAGATCGGGCCGCGTCGACAGCCCCTGGCCGAACTTGATGAAGCTCGGTCCGAGCTCCTGCAACGCGGCGGCCAGCCGCTCGCCGCGCCGGCCGGGCACGCCGCGCCGCGATATGAGCCGTGCGAAAGCGCCTGCCAGGGGTCCGAGACCGAGGACCTCGAGCGGGAACAGCGCATCGAAGCGCGCCAGCGTGCGCGCGATGGCAAAGACGCGTCCCACGTTGCGGGCGAAGCGCAGCATCAGATGCGCCACGCCGAATGCAGCGCCGCGATGCCGCCCGAGAGGTTGCGAAAGCCCACGTTGCCGAGGCCGGCCGCGGCGATCATCCCGGCGAAGCTCTCTTGGTCGGGGAAGCGGCGGATGCTCTCGACGAGGTACTGGTAGGCGGCGCGGTCGCCGGCGACGACCGCTCCCAGCACCGGCAGCACCTTGAACGAATAGGCGTCGTAGAGCTGGGCGAGCCCCGGCACGCTCACGCGGCTGAACTCGAGGCACAGGAAGCGCCCGCCGGGCCTGAGCACGCGCCGCGCCTCGGCGAGCGCGCGCCCGATGCGCCCGACGTTGCGGATGCCGAAGGCGATGGTGTAGGCGTCCATGCTCGCATCGGCGAGCGGCAGGGCCTCGGCGTCGCCGCACAGCCAGTCGATGCCGGCACAGACCCCGGCGTCGAGCGCGCGGTCGCGGCCGACCTGGAGCATCGCCTCGTTGGCGTCGCAGACGACGAGGCGCGTGCCGCCGCCGCCGGCGCGCGCGAGAATGCGCGTGGCGATGTCGCCGGTGCCGCCGGCGACGTCGACGCAACGCATGCCATCCCGCGGCCTCAGCCAGGCGACCATGTCGCTCTTCCACAGCCGGTGCACGCCGCCGCTCATGAGGTCGTTCATCAGGTCGTAGCGCGACGCGACGCGGGCGAAGATGTCGCGCACGAGGCGCGACTTCTCGGCCGCGTCCACGGTTCGGAAGCCGAAATGGGTCGGCTCGGCGGAGCGGGATGGCCGTCGCTCACGCCGCGGCGCCGCCTCGGCCCGTTCGGTCGCCCGTTCGCTGCGTTCGGACGCTGGCTCGCTGCGCCCCGGCGCGCGCGCCTCGCCGGCGGCGAAGTCGCCGAGCAGCTCGCCGGCGGCAACGTCGAGGGCGTCGACGAGCTTGGCGATGGTGACGTCGCGCAGATGCAGATCGCCGCGCTCGAGCTTCGAGATCGTCGGCTTGCTCAACCCGACCATGCGTCCCAGCGCCTCCTGGCTGAGGCCGCGCGCGCGGCGCCAGTGGCGGATGTTGTTGTGCATCGAGGGTAGGGTCGCGGCCACGACTCGTCGCCGGGAAAGGTTCCAGGGTTTCCTATTTGGAAACTTTAGCCCGATGCGCACGAACTTGGAAGAGCGACGTGGCGCGACGACGCAAACATCGCTACCTTACGCGCCGCGATGCCCGAGCTCCCCGAAGTCGAGACCGTGCGCCGCGGCCTGGCGTCGCGGCTCGTCGGCCACGTGATCACCCGCGTCGACCAGCGCTGCGAGGCGCTGCGCATCCCCCTGCCGGCACGCTTCGCCGCGCGCGTCGGCGGGCGCCGGGTCACCGCCGTGCGCCGCCGCGGCAAGTACATCCTCGTCGACCTCGACGGCGGCGCCACGATGATCGTGCATCTCGGCATGTCGGGGCGGATGATAGTGGCGGACGGCGCGCCGCCGCCGCCCCAGCCTCACGACCACCTCGTCTTCCACACCGACGCGGGCGTCCACGTCACCTTCAACGACACGCGGCGCTTCGGCCTCGTCACCCTCGCCCAAACCGACGCCGTCGACCGCCACCCGCTGCTCGCCGACCTCGGTATCGAGCCGATCGACGCCGGTTTCACCGGCGCCGCGCTGGCGGCGCTCTTCGCCGGCCGGCGGACGCCGCTCAAGGCGGCGCTCCTCGACCAGCGGCTGATCGCCGGCCTCGGCAACATCTACGCCTGCGAGTCGCTGTTCCGCGCCAAGCTGTCGCCGCGGCGCAAGGCATCGACGGTGACGGGGCGGCGCGCCGAGCGCCTGGCCCGGGCGGTGCGCGAGGTCGTCGACGAGGCGATCGCCGCCGGCGGCTCGAGCCTGCGCGACTACGTCCAGGCGTCGGGCGAGCTCGGCTACTTCCAGCACCGCTTCCGCGTCTACGACCGCGAGGGCGCGCCGTGCCCGCGCTGCGCCGGCGACGCCCGCATCCGCCGCCTCGTCCAGTCGGGCCGCTCGACGTTCTATTGCTCGCGCTGCCAGCGCTGAGGCGACGGCCGGGGGATCGAGGTTTCGCTTGTCCGTCGGTCCGGCCGTGCTATTAACGGCGCCGGTGGGCGCCCGATCGTCCGCGATCGTAGATCAAGGAACCGACACCATGGCGAACAAGTCCGTCACCGTCGAGACCAGGGGTCGCGTCGGCCTCATCACGCTCAGCCGGCCCAAGGCGCTCAACGCGCTCAACGCAGCGCTGATTTCCGATCTCAACCAGGCGCTCGACCGCTTCGAAGACGACGACGACATCGCCGCCATTGTCGTCACCGGCAGCGAGCGCGCCTTCGCCGCCGGCGCTGACGTCAAGGAGATGCAGGACAAGACCTTCGTCGACGTGGTGCGCCACGACTTCATCGCCCCGTGGGAGCGCATCACCCGTTGCCGCAAGCCGGTGGTCGCCGCCGTCGCCGGCTATGCGCTCGGCGGCGGCTGCGAGCTCGCCATGATGTGCGACGTCATCATCGCCGCCGACAGCGCCAAGTTCGGCCAGCCCGAGATCACGCTCGGCACCATACCCGGCTCGGGCGGCACCCAGCGGCTGACGCGCGCCGTCGGCAAGGCCAAGGCGATGGAGATGATCCTCACCGGGCGCATGATGGACGCCGAGGAGGCCGAGCGCGCCGGCCTGGTGAGCCGCGTGGTGCCCGCCGCCGAGGTCGTCGACGAGGCGATCAAGGTGGCCGAGCGCATCGCCGACATGTCGGTCCCCGTCGTCGCCATGGCCAAGGAGGCGGTCAACCGCGCCTTCGAGACCACCCTCGCCGAAGGGGTGCGCTTCGAGCGGCGGCTGTTCCAGTCGACCTTCGCCACCGAGGACCGCAAGGAGGGCATGGCCGCCTTCACCGAGAAGCGCCAGCCGGCGTTCAAGAACGGCTGAGCGGCGAGGGCGATTGACGGCGCGGCCGGCGGGCGATATAACCGCGGCCGCGTCGATGCGGGGTTCCCGCGCCGGCGCGCAGCCTCAAGAGACGGACCATGGCGCATATCAAATCGGCAAAGAAACGTATCCGCCAGACCGAGCGGCGCACCCAGGTCAACCGTGCGCGCGTGAGCCGCATTCGTACCTTCGTCAAGAAGGTCGAGCTGGCGATCGCTGGCGGCGACCAGAACGCGGCCGAGGATGCATTGCGCGTGGCGCAGCCCGAACTGATGCGCGGCGTGACCAAGGGAGTCGTTCACAAGAACACCGCGGCACGCAAGATGTCGCGACTCGCTGCGCGCATCAAGGCGATGTGAACGCGCAGGCGCGCGCGGATCAAGATCGCGCGCGACGCACCGGCGGCGCTCACGCAATCCGCCGACGAACGTTTCGATCTTCGCTTTCAGTGCCGACCGACGCGCAATATCGCCGCGCGCTCGGCGCGCCGCATCAACGTAAATGACATGTCGCCGCGCACCCCGCGCGCCGTTTCAACGTAGCGACGAAGCTGTGCGTGTGACGAACATGCGCGCGACGAATGCGCGTCGTTGGTGCACGTCGGCGCGAAGTTTTTCGACGTTCCTATTACGGACCTATTGCAAGCGCGCATACGCGCGTTTACTCTATTCATCTGCGGCGGCTTGGGAGTGACGTCGCAACTCGAAAATATGGTTCTGGTCTCTACGGTCAGGCTCGTTCGTTGAATGCGCAACGAACGAAGGGGGAGGGTCTGTCTTTTACATACTCCGGAAATTGTAAACGCTTTGCGGGTCGGGGTGAGGGATGCGCGTTTGCGCAAGCGCCGATACCGAAATCTGTCGAAACCCGGGGCGAATGAATGTCATTTGAAACGGTGCGCAAGGCCGCGGCGGCGCGCGTGGGTTCCGATGCGGGCTACGCCGGCGACGTCACGCCCGAGGAAGCGTGGTGTCTGCTCAAGGACGATCCCGCGGCGGTTCTCGTCGACGTGCGCACGCAACCCGAATGGGCGTTCGTCGGAATCCCCGATCTCAGCGAGGCGGGCAAGCAGCCCGTTCTCGTGTCGTGGCAGATGTTCCCCGCAATGAACGTGAACCCGAACTTCGCGGCCGAACTCGCCACCCGCGAAGTGACGGCGGGCCAGTCGGTCATCTTCATATGCCGCTCGGGCAATCGCAGCGCCGACGCGGCGCGGGCGATGACGGCGAAGGGGTTCAGCCGGTGTTTCAACCTGGCCGACGGTTTCGAGGGGCCGCTCGACGGCGACAGACATCGCGGCGCCGCCGGCGGCTGGAAGGCGAAGGCATTACCCTGGGTGCAAGGTTAGGGACGGTGGTGACGAGGGAAGAGAAAGGCCCGCAGCACGTCGACGTGCAATGGGCGCGCGTTCGCGGCAGGCTCAAGACAGAGTTCGGCGACGTCGCCTTCAAGAGTTGGCTGCAGCCGTTGCGGCTCGCCGACGTGCGCGACGGTCAGGTGAGAATGAGCGTGCCCACACGGTTCATGCGCGAGTGGGTGATGTCGCGCTACGCCGACCGCATTCGCGCGCTGTGGTCGAGCGAAGATCCTTCGGTGCGGTCGATCAACATCGGCGTGCACGACTGCGGCCCGCGCCCGATCCAGGCAAGCGAAACCATATCGCGCGCCCGGCCCGAGGCCGTCGACGACGCGCCCGCAACGGACGGTGCACCGTCACCCGCCGAAGACGCCGTGCGCAGGTTCGCCGGCACTCTCGATACGCGCTTCACCTTCGACAACTTCGTCGTCGGCAAGTCGAACGAGTTCGCCCACGCCGCGGCGCGGCGCGTGGCGGCGGCCGAGACCGTTCCCTTCAATCCGCTGTTCATGTACGGCGGCGTCGGCCTCGGCAAGACCCATCTGATGCACGCGATCGCCTGGCACATCCGCAACTGTTACCCGAACCGTCGCGTCATCTACCTCTCGGCCGAGAAGTTCATGTACCAGTTCATCCGCGCGCTCCGCTACCAGGACATGATGACGTTCAAGGAGCAGTTCCGCTCGGTCGACGTGCTGATGATCGACGACGTGCAGTTCATCGGCGGCAAGGGCTCGACACAGGAGGAGTTCTTCCACACCTTCAACGCGCTCGTCGACCGCAACCGCCAGCTCGTCATCACCGGCGACCGCTCGCCGTCGGACCTCGACGGCATGGAGGAGCGCTTGCGCTCGCGTCTCGGCTGGGGTCTCGTCGCCGACATCCACCCCACCGACTACGAGCTGCGCCTCGGCATCCTGCAATCGAAACTCGAGCAGCTCGGCACCCAGGAGGTGCCGCAGCGCGTGCTCGAGTTCCTCGCCCACAAGATCACCTCGAACATCCGCGAGCTCGAGGGTGCGCTCAACCGCGTCGTCGCGCACGCCACTCTGGTGGGCCGGGCGGTGACCCTCGAGACCACGCAGGAGCTGTTGCAGGACCTGTTGCGGGCGCACGACCGGCGCGTCACCATCGAGGAGATCCAGAAGCGTGTCGCCGAGCACTTCAACGTGCGCATCGCCGACATGCATTCGGCGCGGCGCGCCCGCGCCGTCGCCCGGCCGCGGCAGGTGGCCATGTATCTCGCCAAACAGCTCACCTCGCGCAGCCTGCCCGAGATCGGCCGCAAGTTCGGCGGCCGCGACCACACCACCGTGATGCACGCCGTCAAGAAAGTCGTCCAGCTGAGCGAGACCGACGCCGCCTTCGCCGAGGACGTGGAGCTCCTGAGGCGCATGCTCGGGGGCTGAAATCGGGCGATTCCGGCGCTCCGGCGGGGTCGCCGCGAACGCCGAATCTAGTGCTGTAATCCGCTTTAGTTTGGTATAGTTGCCTGCTGCGTCCGAAGGTCGCCGCAAGGCGGTGCTCTTGGGGCGCGCGACATGTATGAACCGGCGCCGCCACTGCCCCGGTGGCGCTCTAGCGTAAGCCCGTTGAACCGATCCCGTTGAGCCAATGAAGCTGACCATCGAACGCGCCGCCCTGCTCAAATCGCTGGGCCACGTCCAGAGCGTCGTCGAGCGCCGCACGACCATTCCCATACTGTCGAACGTTCGCCTCGAGACGACCGACGGGCGGCTCGGCGTCACCGCCACCGACATGGACCTCGCGGTCGTCGAGCAGGTTCCCGCCGACGTCGCGCAGGCGTCGGCGACCACGGCGTCGGCGCACATGCTTTACGACATCGTACGCAAGTTGCCCGAGGGCGCGCAGGTCAACCTCGAGACCGGGGGCGACGACGATCACCTGAGGCTCAGCTCGGGGCAGGCGCAGTTCTCGCTGCCGGCGCTGCCGGCCGAGGAGTTTCCGGTGATGGCCGAGGGCGAGTTCAGTCATGACTTCGCGCTCGCCGCCGCGAATCTCAGGCGGCTGATCGACAAGACGCGCTTCGCGATCTCGACCGAGGAGACGCGCTACTATCTCAACGGCGTTTACCTGCATGCGACCGAGGGCGACGACGGCGAGGTGCTGCGCGCGGTGGCGACCGACGGTCACCGCCTGTCTCGCGTCGACGTGCCGCTGCCCGCGGGCGCGGCCGGCATGCCGAGCGTGATCGTGCCGCGAAAGACCGTCGGCGAGGTGCGCAAGCTGATCGACGAGTACGACGGCGACGTGTCGGTCTCGGTGTCGGAGACCAAGATTCGCTTCGCGCTCGACGAGGCGGTGCTGATGTCGAAGCTGATCGACGGCACCTTCCCCGATTACGAGCGCGTCATCCCCACCGACAACGACAAGGTGCTCGAGATCGACAGCAAGACCTTCATCGACGCGGTCGACCGGGTGGCGACGATCTCCACCGAGAAGACGCGCTCGGTGAAGCTCAGCCTCAAAAAGGGCGAGCTGGTGGTGTCGGCGAGCAGCCCCGAAAGCGGCAGCGCGAGCGAGGAGCTGCCGGTCGAGTACGACGCCCAGGAGCTGCAGATCGGTTTCAACTCGCGCTATCTCCTCGACATGGCCAGCCAGGTCGAGGGCGCAAGCATCCGTTTCATCATGGCCGATTCGGTGTCGCCCACGGTGATGCGCGATACCGCCGATTCGAGCGCGCTCTACGTGCTCATGCCCATGCGCGTGTGAGGGAACGACGCTGAACACGCTGCAAACCGTCGCGGTCGAGCCGGGCGTGGTGCAGAACATCGCGGTATCGCGAGTCACGCTCAGCGACTTTCGCTGTTTCGCGAACGTTACGCTGGCGTGCGATTCGCGCCCGGTGGTCCTCACCGGGCCGAACGGCGCCGGCAAGACCAACGTTCTCGAGGCGCTGTCGCTGCTCACGCCGGGCTCGGGCCTGCGCGGTGCGCGGCTCACCGATCTCGTCCGCCGTGACGCGGCGACGGGCGCCGGCTGGGCGGTCGCCGCCCGTCTCGATACGCCGGGCGGGCCGGTCGATATCGGCACCGGCGAGGCGGGTGGCGCGGGCGAGCCGCGCCGCGCCGTCAGGATCGACGGCCGGCCGGTGCGCGGCCAGGCGGCGCTCGCCGAAATCGTCGGTGCGTTGTGGCTGGTGCCGGCGATGGACCGGCTGTTCGTCGACGCGGCGGCCGCGCGGCGGCGCTTCCTCGACCGCCTGGTGTTCGGCTTCGACCCGGCGCACGCGCGTCGCCTCGCCGCGTATGAACGGGCGCTGCGCGAACGCGCGCGGCTCTTGCGCGAGGGCCGCGCCGACCAGGCGTGGCTGGCGGCGCTCGAGGAGGCGATGGCCGCGGACGGCGTCGCCGTGGCCGCGGCGCGTCGGACAACGCTGCGCCGGCTGGCCGGTGTGCTCGTGCGCGGCGTCGGCCCGTTCCCGGGCGCCGAGGTGGCGCTCGCCGGCAGCGTCGAGGCGGCGCTCGAGGACATG
Organism: Alphaproteobacteria bacterium; assembly: GCA_036447835.1. Taxonomy (GTDB): domain Bacteria; phylum Pseudomonadota; class Alphaproteobacteria; order JAAXGF01; family JAAXGF01; genus JAZFVR01. The sequence goes on from JAZFVR010000073.1 coordinate 9,086, forward strand.
CCCGCGGTCGACGTCGAGGCGCGCTTCAAGGAGGCGCTCGGCCGCTCGCGCGCTCACGATGCCGTCGCCGGCGGCGCCGCGGAGGGGCCGCACCGCAGCGATCTCTTGGTGCGCCACAAGGCCAAGGGCGTGCCTGCGGCGCAGTGTTCGACCGGCGAGCAGAAGGCGCTCCTGATCGCGCTCGTGCTCGCCGCCGCCGAGCTGCAGGAGGCCGAGCGCGGGGTCGCGCCGCTGCTGCTGCTCGACGAGGTGGTGGCGCATCTCGACGAGCGTCACCGCCGGGCGCTGTTCGACGCCGTCACCGGGCTCGGCGTCCAGGCGTGGATGAGCGGCACCGACCGCGCCCTGTTCGGCGAGCTCGGCGACCGTGCCCAGTACTTCGCCGTGTGCGGGGGAAGCGTCACGGCCGCTTAGCGAAAGGCGTATTGGAGCGATGGGAAAGCGAGCAACCAGGCTGGAAATGGATGCCGGCGCCGAGGCGTACGGCGCCGAGCAGATCAAGGTGTTGCGCGGTCTCGACGCCGTGCGCAAGCGGCCGGGCATGTACATCGGCGACACCGACGACGGCTCCGGGCTGCACCACATGGTCTACGAGGTCGTCGACAACTCGATCGACGAGGCGCTCGCCGGTTTCTGCGACCGCGTCGAGGTGACGCTCAAGGGCGACGGCTCGGTCACGGTCACCGACAACGGCCGCGGCATTCCCACCGAGATTCACGAGGAGGAGGAGGTCTCGGCCGCCGAAGTGATCATGACCCAGCTGCACGCCGGCGGGAAGTTCGACCAGAACTCCTACAAGGTCGCGGGCGGGCTGCACGGGGTCGGCGTGTCGGTGGTCAACGCGCTTTCCGAGCGCCTCGAACTCACCATCTGGCGGGGCGGCGAAGAGCACTTCATGCGCTTCCGCGACGGCGTGCCCGAGGCCCCGCTCGCCGTCGTCGGCGCGGCCGAGGATCGCAACGGCGCGCGCATCAATTTCCTGCCGTCGACCAAGGTGTTCTCGAACACCGAGTTCGACTTCGCCACGCTCGAGCACCGCCTGCGCGAGCTCGCCTTCCTCAACTCGGGCGTCTCGATCACCCTCAACGACCTGCGGCCGGTCGAGCCGGTCGTCGTCGAGCTCCACTACGAGGGCGGCACCGAGGCGTTCGTCACCTATCTGGACCGCGCCAAGACCGCGCTGCACACGCCCTCGGTGGTGTTCACGGGCACGCGCGACGGCGTCGCCATCGACCTCGCGCTGCAGTGGAACGACAGCTACCACGAGAACGTGCTCTGCTACACCAACAACATTCCCCAGCGCGACGGCGGCACCCACCTCGCCGGCTTGCGTGCCGCGCTCACGCGCACGGTCAACACCTACGTCGCCAAATCGGGCGCGGGCAGGCGCGAGAAGATGACGCTCACCGGCGACGACGTGCGCGAGGGTCTCACCTGCGTGATGGCGATCAAGCTCGCCGACCCCAAGTTCTCGTCGCAGACCAAGGACAAGCTGGTGTCTTCGGAGGTGCGCCCGGCGATCGAATCGCTGGTCAACGACCGCCTCGCCCGCTGGCTCGAGGAGCACCCCGGCGAGGCACGCGCCATTGTCGGCAAGGTGCTCGAGGCGGCCACCGCGCGCGAGGCGGCGCGCAAGGCGCGCGAGTTGACGCGGCGCAAGGGCGCGCTCGACATCTCGAGCCTCCCCGGCAAGCTCGCCGACTGCCAGGAACGCGACCCGGCGAAGAGCGAGCTGTTCATCGTCGAGGGCGATTCGGCCGGCGGTTCGGCCAAGCAGGGGCGCAACCGGGCGTTCCAGGCGATCCTTCCCCTGCGCGGCAAGATCCTCAACGTCGAGCGGGCGCGCATCGACAAGATGCTCGGCTCGGCCGAGATCGCGGCGCTGATCACCGCGCTTGGCACCGGCGTCGGCCACGAGGACTTCGACCTCGCGAAGCTGCGCTACCACAAGGTCATCATCATGACCGACGCCGACGTCGACGGCTCGCACATCCGCACGCTGCTGCTCACATTCTTCTTCCGCCAGATGCTCGATCTCATCCGCAGCGGCCATCTCTACATCGCCCAGCCGCCGCTGTTCCGGGTCAAGCGCGGCGCCAGCGAGCGCTACCTCAAGGACGAGCGCGAGATGGACGCGTTCCTGATGCGCGATGGGCTCAAGGACGCCGTGCTCACGCTGCACGACGGAAGCCAGCGCGCCGGCGACGACCTCTACGCGGTGGTCGACCAGGCGCGCATGATCACCGCGCTCCTCAAGGCGTTCGCGCGGCGCGTGCCGCTGGCGGTGGCGGAGCAGGTCGCTGTCGCCGGCGCGCTCAACGCCGAGGTGCTCTCGGATTCGGCGCGCGCGCGCCAGGCGGCCGAATACATCGCGCGCCGGCTCGACGCGCTCGAGCCCGAGGACGAGCGCGGCTGGAAGGGCGCCGCCGACGGCGACGGCGGTATCGTCTTCACGCGCGAGCTGCGCAGCGTGCGCGAGGAGCACGTCGTCGACCACTCGCTCATCGTCAGCGCCGAGGCGCTCAAGCTCGACGCCATGGCGGCCGAGTTGCAGGCCACCTACCAGGGGCCCGGCACGCTCGCGCTCAAGGAGCGCGAGGTCGAAATCCTGGGGCCGACGGCGCTCATCGGCGCGGTGCTCGCCCAGGGCCGCAAGGGGCTGGTGATCTCGCGCTACAAGGGGCTCGGCGAGATGAACCCCGACCAGCTGTGGCATACGACGCTCGATCCCGACGTCCGCTCGCTGCTCCAGGTGCGCGTCAGGGACGTCGAGGAATCGAACGAGATCTTCGAGACGCTGATGGGTGACGTCGTCGAGCCCAGGCGCGAGTTCATCCAGGCCAACGCGCTCAAGGTCGTCAACCTCGACGTCTGAGCCGCGCGGCCCGCGGGGTCAGCCGCGCGATGGCGAACAAGAAAACGACCAGGCCGGCGGGCAAGCGGCGGCGCAAGCCGCTCCGGCGCTCGCTGCTGCGCTTTTTCCTCAAGTGGCTCGCCGTGCTGCTCGTCTGGGCGGGCGTCGGCGGCATCGGGCTGATCGCCTGGTACGCCTACGACCTGCCCGACGTGAGCCGCCTCGGCGAGCGTGCGCGAGCGCCGAGCATCACGCTCACCTCCGCCGACGGCACGACGATCGCGCGCCACGGCGACCTCTACGCCCAGCCGGTGCGCGTCGAGACGCTGCCGGCGCACCTTCGCGACGCGGTGCTGGCGATCGAGGACCGCCGCTTCTACAGCCATTTCGGGCTCGATCCGCTCGCGCTCCTGCGCGCCACCGTCGTCAACCTGCGCGCCGGCCGCGTCGTCCAGGGCGGCTCGACGCTCACCCAGCAGCTCGCCAAGAACGTCTTCCTCACGCCCGCGCGCACGATCAAGCGCAAGGTGCAGGAACTCCTGCTCGCGCTGTGGCTCGAGCGCAAGTTCACCAAGGACGAGATCCTCTCGATCTACCTCAACCGCGTCTATCTTGGCGCCAACGCCTACGGGGTCGAGGCGGCGGCCAAGCGCTACTTCGGCAAGTCGGCGCGCGACCTCGACCTGGCCGAGTCGGCGATGATCGCCGGGCTGCTCAAGGCGCCGTCGCGCTACGCGCCGACGCGCAACATCGAGCGCGCGCGGGCGCGGGCAAGCCAGGTGCTCGCCAGCATGGTCGATGCCGGCTTCCTCACCCGCGACCAGGCCGAGGCGGCGCTCAAGGCGCCGGCGACGGTGGTGCGCGCGCGCCGCGCGAGCGGGCGGATCGCGCGCTATTTCGCCGACTGGGTGCTCGACCAGGTGTCGGGCTACGCCGGTCCCGGCGCCGGCGACCTCGTCGTCGTCACCACGCTCGATGCGCCGCTGCAAGCGGCGGCCGAGGAAGCGGTCGAGTGGGCGCTCGCCGGCGAGGGCGCGCGCCGCGGCGCCGGTCAGGCGGCGCTCGTCGCGCTCGACCCCGACGGCGCGGTGCGCGCGCTGGTCGGCGGCCGCGACTACGCCGTGAGCCAGTTCAACCGCGCGACTCAGGCGCGGCGCCAGCCCGGCTCGGCGTTCAAGCTGTTCGTCTATCTCGCCGCGCTCGAGGCGGGGTTCACGCCCGGCGACCTGGTCGAGGATGCGCCGATAACCGTCGACGGCTGGAGCCCGCGCAATTACGACGACACCTACGCCGGCACGGTGACGATCAGCGAGGCGCTGTCGCGCTCGCTCAACACCGCCGCCGTGCGCATCACCGAGCACGTCGGGCGCGATGCGGTGACACGCGTGGCGCGCCGGCTCGGCATCACCTCGCCGCTGCGCAGCGACGCGAGCCTGGCGCTCGGCGCCTCGGAGGTGAGGCTCATCGAGCTTACCGCGGCCTACGCCACGCTCGCCAACCATGGCCAGGGGGTGTGGGCCTACGGCGTGCGCGAGATCCGCACCGCCGACGGCGCGGTCCTCTACCGCCGCTCGGGTTCGGGCCCGGGCACGGTGGTCGCCGAGCCCGTGCTCAGGCAGATGGTCGCCATGCTCGAGGCGGTGATCGCCGGTGGAACGGGTCGCGCCGCGGCGCTGCCATGGCCGGTGGCGGGCAAGACCGGGACCAGCGACGAGTGGCGCGACGCGTGGTTCGTCGGCTTCACCCGCGACCTCGTCGTCGGCGTCTGGGTCGGCAACGACGACGCAGCGACGATGAACACGGTCACCGGCGGCGGCCTGCCGGCGCGGCTGTGGGCGCGCTTCATGAGAACGGCGCTCGCCGGCATTCCGCCGCGGCCCATTCTCGATCCACTGTCGTTTCTCCGCGATCTTTCGGCCGCCGGCTGGACGCCGGGAGAGGACCAGGGCGACACCAAGCCGGGGCGCTGAACGCGGCCCGTTTTCCTTGTCGCCATACAACGGACCTCGTCCTTCGTCCCCCGACGGGCTCGGGATGAGGAGGCTCGGGACGAGGTCCTTGGGCATGTCATTGACCGAGCCCGTTCCGCACCAATCCGACAGAGACCTCATGGCTCGAGCCTGTCGAAGCATGAGGGCGGCGTCTCGGTGCGC
>JAZFVR010000074.1:0-7533 GCA_036447835.1 Alphaproteobacteria bacterium
AGCGCGGCGATCCGCGCCGCGGCCCCGCCGGCGAGCGGCGCGGCGAGCGCCGCGGCGATGCCCCACAGCACCAGCGCCATCACCAGGCTCGCCAACACCATGCGCGGCAGGCGCGATTCGAGCCGCGCGCCGAGAACGAGATGGCCGCGGCGCGCCAGGATCGCCCACATGAGCCCGGCGTGGAGCCACGAGGCGACGGTCGTCGCCAGCGCGATGCCCACATGGGCGAACTGCCACACCAGCGTGAGACTCAAGACCACGTTGGTGGCCACCGCGGCGATCGAGACCTTGAGCGGCGTCACCGTGTCCTCGCGCGCGAAGAAGCCGGGCGACAGCACCTTGACCAGCACGAAGGCGGGAACGCCGAGCGCGAAGGCGGCGAGCGCCGCGGCGGTCGCGTTGGCATCCGTCGCCGCGAACGCGCCGCGCTCGAACAGCACGCTGACGATCGGCCCGGGAATGACCATGAGCGCCGCCGCCGCCGGCAGCGTCAACAGCGCCGCGATCTCGAGCGCGCGCGCTTGCGCCGCCATCGCCGCGCCCTCGTCGCCGGCGCGCAAGGTGCGCGCCAGCGTGGGAAGCAGCGCCGTGCCGATGGCGATGCCGACGACGCCGAGCGGCAGCTGGTAGACGCGGTCGGCGTAGTAGAGATACGACACCGCGCCGTCGCGCAGCGTCGCGATCACCGTGCCGATCAGGAGATTGATCTGCATGACCCCCGCCGTGAGACCCAAGGGCACCATCAGCGTGAGCAGCCGGCGCACCCCGGGGGTCAGCCTGGGGCGCGGAAGATGCAGGCGCATGCCGGCGCGGTGGCAGGCGTACATCAGCCACAGGAACTGGCCGGCGCCGGCGAGGGCGACGCCCCAGGAGAGCGCATGGCCCGGCGTCTCGCCGGCGTCGGCGAAGAACAGCAGCACCGTGACGAGGACGACGTTGAGCAGCACCGGCGCGGCGGCCGCCGCGGCGAAGCGGTAAAGCGCGTTGAGCACGCCGCCCATGAGCGCCACCAGCGCCATGAACAGGAGATACGGAAAGGCGAGGCGGGCGAACGCGACCGCGAGGTCGAACTTGTCGGGCGAATCGACGAAGCCGACGGCGATGACGTGCATCAGCCACGGCATGGCGATCTCGACGAGCACGGTGAACACCAGCAGCGTCGTCAGCAGCACGGACAGCGTCTCTTCGGCGAAGGCGCGCGCGGCGCCGCGCCCGTCCTCCTCGAGGCGGCGCGAGAACAGCGGCACGAAGGCCGCCGAGAACGCGCCCTCGGCGACGAGGCGGCGGAACAGGTTGGGAAAGCGGAAGGCGACGAAGAAGGCGTCGGCCACCGGCCCGGCGCCGAGCACCGCGGCGATCAGAATGTCGCGCACGAAGCCGAGCACCCGGCTCAGCATGGTGTAACCGCCGACCGTTGCGGCGAAGCGGATCAGCGCCATGGGCGTGAGGTGTAAAGGATTCGGGCGCGCGGGGAAAGCGGCAGCGCGCCTATTCGGCGGCGCTCGCCTTGCCGGGGCGCGCGGGCTCGGCGAGCGCCGCCATCAGGCGTGCGCGGATCTTGGCGAGCTTGCCCTCGTGCTCGATCTTCAGGCCGAAGACGTCCTTGACGTAGAACACGTCGACGGCGCGCTCGCCGAAGGTCGAGACATGCGCGGTGACCACCGAGACGCCGAGGTCGCTCAGTGCACGGGTCACGTCGTAGAGCAGCCCGGGGCGGTCGCGACCGTTGATCTCGATCACCGTGTGCCGCGTCGAGGCCTTGTTGTCGATGAGAACGCGCGGCGCGACCGTGAACACGGCGGCGGCGCGGCCCGGCAGCGAGCGCCGTTCGGCGAGCGCCGCGCCCGGGTCGAGCCGGCCCGAGAGCGCCCGCTCGACGAGCGCCGAGAGCCGGGCGCGTTTCTCGGCACGTTCGAAGGCACCGCCCGCGGCGTCCTGCACCCAGAAGATGTCGAGCGCCATGCCGTCGCCGGTGGTGAAAATCTTGGCGTTGACGATGCTCGCGCCGGCGAGCGCCATGGCCCCGGCGACCTTCGCGAACAGGCCGTGCTGGTCGGGGGTGAACAGCGTCATCTCGGTCACCGCGTTGCGGCGAAGGACGCGGGCATCGAGGGTGAGCGGCGCAGCTGAGCGTTCGGCGGCGCGCATGAGTCTGGCGTGGGCGGCGTGGGTCGCGGTGTCGAAGGCGATCCAGTACGGCGGATAGAGGCGCTCGAGGTGGCGCTCGACGGTGTCGTGCTCCCAATCGGCAAGCGCCGCGCGCAGCGCGTCCTTGGCGGCGGCGACGCGGCGCTGCTTGGCCTCGGCCGCGTGCCCGCCCGACATGACCTCCGCGGCGAGGTAGTAGAGCTGGCGCAGGAGCGCCCCCTTCCACGCGCTCCACGTCTTCGGTCCCACCGCGCGGATGTCGGCGGCGGTGAGCACGAGGAGCAGGCGCAGGCGCTCGGGCGACTGCACTTCGGCGACGAAGTCGGTGACGGTCTTGACGTCGCCGAGGTCGCGCTTGAACGCGGTGTTGCTGAACAGCAGGTGATGGCGCACGAGCCAGGCGACGGTCTCGGTCTCCTCGGGCTCGAGACCGAGGCGCGGGCCGAGCTTGAGCCCGATCCCGGCGCCGATCTCGGAGTGGTCGCCGCCACGCCCCTTGGCGATGTCGTGCAGGAAGGTCGCGAGGTAGAGCACGCGCCGCGACAGCACCTCGTGCACGATCCCGGTCGCCAGCGGCAGCTCGTCGGCGAGCTCGCCGCGCTCGATCCGCGAGAGCACGCCGATGGCGCGGATGGTGTGCTCGTCGACCGTATAGACGTGGTACATGTCGTGCTGCATCTGCGCCACGACGCGGCCGAAATCGGGGATCAGGCGACCGAGCACGCCGGCCTCGTTCATACGCCTGAGCGCGGTCTCGGGATCGTTGCGCGAGGTCAGCACCTCCATGAACAGCCGGCTGGCCGCGGCGTCGTCGCGCAGCCGCGCGTCGATGCGCTTGAGGTTCTGGGTGATCAGCCTGAGCGCCCAGGGATGAATGTCGAGGCCGCACCGGTCGGCGACGTGGAACAGGCGCACCATCGCCGCCGGGTCGCGCGCGAAGGCGTCTTCGGCGGCGACGCTGAGGCGGCCGCTCTCGACGACGAATCCCTCGACCTCGCGCCGCACCACATCGGGCCGCGGCCCGCGCGCGGTCACCTCGGGGCTCTGCTCGGCCTCGATCGCGGCGCAGAAGATACGCGTCAGGTCGCCGACGTCCTTGGCCACCAGGAAATAGTGCTTCATGAAGCGCTCGACGCCGCTCAAGCCCGCGCGGTCGGAATAGCGCATGCGGCGGCCGATCTCGGGCTGGACGTCGAAGGTGAGCCGCTCCTCGGCGCGGCCGGCGAGATAGTGGAGGTGGCAGCGCACGGTCCACAGGAACTCCTGCGCCTTGGCGAAGCGCGCGTACTCCTCGCCGGTGAGCACGCCGCGCGCGACGAGCGCGGCGACGTCGTCGACCCGGTAGAGGTACTTGGCGATCCAGAACAGCGTCTGCAGGTCGCGCACGCCGCCCTTGCCGTCCTTTATGTTGGGCTCGAGCACGTAGCGCGAATCGCCCATGCGCCGGTGGCGCCGCCCGCGCTCGTCGAGCTTGGCGCGCACGAAGCCGGCGCCCGTTCCCTCGACCACCTCGCTCGAGAAGCGCCGGCGCAACTCGGCGAAGAGCGCCTCGTCGCCGGCCACGTAGCGCGCCTCGAGGAGCGCCGTGGCGATGGTGTGATCGCCGAGCGCGCGGCGCATGCATTCGTCGAGCGAGCGCGTCGCGTGGCCCACCTTGAGGCCTAAGTCCCACAGCGTGTAGAGCACGCACTCGACGACCTGCTCGATCCACGGCGTCTGCTTGTCGGGGAGCAGGAACAGCACGTCGACGTCGGAATGGGGCGCCAGCTCGCCGCGGCCGTAGCCGCCGGTGGCGACGACGGCGATGCGCTCGCCCGCGGTCGGGTTGGCGCCCGAATAGGCGGCGCGCGTCGCGTGCGCGAACAGGGCGCGCAGGATGTCGTCGAGGAGCCGGCCGTTGGCGGCGACCACCCAGCCGCCGCTGGCGCCCTCCTCGAAGCGCGCGCGCACCGCGTCCCGGCCCTCGGCGAGCGCCGCCTTGAAGCGCCCGAGCACCGCCGCGCGCGCCGCCGCCGGCGTGTCCTCGGCGGCGGCGAGGCGGGCGAGGTCGTCGCCGAGCGCCTCACGGTCGATGATTCCCGGTTCCTCCGTCCGTGCCGCCATGAGCATCAGGTATCCCCACGCGCGAGCGATTTCAAACGGTAGATGAGCTCGAGCGCCCGTTTCGGCGTCAGCTCGTCGGGGTGGATGTCGTCGAACGCCGCCTCGAGCGCCGGGCGCGCGGCGGGCGGCGGCGTTGACTTTCCGGGCGCGGCGGCGAACAGCGGCAGGTCGTCGGCGAGGCGGGCGAGGGCGCCCGACTGCTCGCCGCGCTCGAGCGTCGCCAGCACCTCCTCGGCGCGATGCACCGCGGCGGCGGGCAGGCCGGCGAGCCGGGCGACGTGGATTCCGTAGGAGCGGTCGGCGGAGCCGTGCGCGACCTCGTAGAGAAACACCACCTCGCCTTCCCATTCCTTGACCCGCATGGTGTGGCAGGCGAGCGCCGGAAGCTTCGCGGCGAGCGCGGTGAGCTCGTGGTAGTGGGTGGCGAACAGCGCCCGGCAGGCATTGACCTCGTGCAGGTGCTCGACCGTCGCCCAGGCGATCGACAGGCCGTCGAAGGTGGCGGTGCCGCGGCCGATCTCGTCGAGGATGACGAGCGCGCGAGCGCCCGCCTGATTGAGGATCGCCGCGGTCTCGACCATCTCGACCATGAACGTCGAGCGCCCGCGCGCCAGGTCGTCGGCGGCGCCGACGCGGCTGAACAGGCGGTCGACGACGCCGATATGCGCCGAGCGCGCCGGCACGAAGCTCCCCGTCTGGGCGAGGATGGCGATGAGCGCGTTCTGGCGCAGGAACGTGCTCTTGCCCGCCATGTTGGGGCCGGTGACGAGCCACAGCCGCTGCTCGGGGCCGAGGTCGCAGTCGTTGGCGACGAAGCCCGCCGCGCCCACAGCCGCGCTTTCGCCCGCCGGGGCCAGCGCCTCGACCACCGGGTGGCGGCCGCCGGTGATCTCGAAGGCGAGGCTGGCGTCGACCTCGGGGCGCGCGTAGCCGCCCGCCACCGCGAGCTCGGCGAGCGCGGCGGCGAGGTCGAGCCCGGCGAGCGCGCGCGCGGCCTCGGCGATCTCCTCGGCGCGTCCCGCCACCTCGCCGACGAGGTCGTCGAAGAGCTTGAGTTCGACGGCGAGCGCGCGGTCGGCGGCGCGGCTGATCTCGGCCTCGAGGTCGGCGAGCTCGACCGTCGAATAGCGCACGGCGCCCGCCATGGTCTGGCGGTGGATGAACGGCTCCGCCATCTTGCCGGCGTGGGTCGGCGTGACCTCGACGAAATAGCCGATCACGTTGTTATGGCGCACCTTGAGCGAGGCGATGCCGGTGTCGTTGCGGTAACGCTCCTGGAGCCCCGCGATGAGGCGGCGGCTCTCGTCGCGCAACGTCACCAGCGCGTCGAGGTCGGGAGCGTAGCCCGGCGCGATGAAGCCGCCATCGCGCGCGATCAGCGGCAAATCGGGGCGCAGCGCGCGGGCGAGCCGATCGACGAGCGCGTCGTGGTGGCCTAATCCCCGTTCGAGCACCGCGATCGCTTCGGGTGCCGGCTGCGTCGCGGTCGCCAGCACGCCCCTGAGCTGGGCTCCCCCGGCCAGCGCGTCGCGCACCGCGGCGAGGTCGCGCGGGCCGCCGCGCCCGACGGTCAGCCGCGACAGGGCGCGTTCGAGGTCGGGCGCGCGGCGCAGGGTCCCGCGCACCTCGTCGCGCAGCCGCGCGTCGTCGACGAAGAAGGCGACCGCGTCGAGGCGCCGGTTTATCTCTTGCGGATCGGTGAGCGGTGCGGCGAGACGGGCGGCGAGCAGGCGCGCGCCGGCGCCGCTCACCGTGCGGTCGATGACGTCGAGCAGGCTGGCCGCGCGGGCGCCCGAGAGCGAGGCGGTGAGCTCGAGGTTGCGCCGCGTCGCCGCGTCGATCGCCATCGCCGCGCCCGTCGACGTCCGGCGCGGCGGCGCGAGCCTCGGCATGCGCCCTTTCTGGGTCAGCGCGACGTAGTCGACGAGCGCGCCGCAGGCGCCGAGCTCGGCGCGGGTGAAGGCGCCGAAGGCGTCGAGCGCGGCGACCTTGTAGAGCGCCTTGAGCCGCCGCTCACCGGCGCCCGAATCGAAGCGTGCGGCGGGCTGCAGCGTGAGCGCCGCCTTCCACTCGCCGAACAGCTCGTAGAGCGCCGGTTCCTCGATGAGGCCTTCGGGCACGATGATCTCGCCCGGCTGCAGCCGCGCCAGCCCGGCGCCGAGCGCGTCAGCCGCCGTGGGCTCGACGCCGAAGGCGCCGGTCGAGATGTCGAGCCAGGCGAGCGCCAGCTCGCCGCCGGCGCGGCCGATCGCCGCCAGGTAGTTGTGGCTGCGCGCATCGAGGAGCGTATCCTCGGTGAGCGTGCCGGCGGTCACCACGCGCACCACCTGGCGCCTGACCAGCGCCTTCGGTCCGCGCTTGCGCGCCGCGGCCGGGGCTTCCGTCTGCTCGCAGATGGCGACGCGGAAGCCCTTGCGGATGAGGCGCTCGAGGTAGGCCTCGCTGGCGTGCACCGGCACCCCGCACATGGGGATGTCGGCGCCGTCGTGCTTGCCGCGGCGCGTGAGCGTGATGTCGAGCGCCTTGGCCGCGGCGACGGCGTCGTCGAAGAACAGCTCGTAGAAGTCGCCCATGCGGTAGAACAGCAGACAGTCGGGATGCGCCTGCTTGATCTCGAGGTACTGGACCATCATCGGGGTCGCGCGCTCCGTCGCCGCGGCGGCGGCGCGCGCCGGCGAGCGGTTCATGGCGGCGCTAGGCTCCCTGAGCGCGGCACGTGCGGTTCTCTCCCAAACTGGGTCGGATCTTCGGCGCGCGGGCCGGAAAGGCCGAACGCTAGCATATCGCCCGCTTGGGCGCAGCCCGACACGTCGCCTTTGACGCGGGGCGAAACCCTCCGTTAAGGTTAACTGGGTATTCGAAGACGTTGATTTGGAAACGATCAGGCGCGGCCGGCCATGGCGTGAGCATGGGCCGCGGCACCCGCGCCGCGCGAACACAGCGCAAGACGCCGCCGCACCGCGACGCGGAGAGCAACGAGTAGCGGCCATGGACAAGTCGATCGGCAACGACGCCAGCAGCCACGTCACCGATGAGGAGGCGCTGCGCATGCACGCCTCGGGACGGCCCGGCAAGCTTCAGATCGCGCCGACCAAGCCGCTCGCCACCCAGCGCGACCTGGCGCTCGCCTATTCGCCCGGGGTGGCGGCGCCGTGCCTGGCGATCAACCGCGACCCGTCGCTCGGCTACGACTACACGGCCAAGGGCAACCTCGTCGCGGTGATCTCCAACGGCACCGCGGTGCTCGGCCTGGGCAACATCGGGGCGCTGGCGGCGAAGCCG
>JAZFVR010000075.1:0-3166 GCA_036447835.1 Alphaproteobacteria bacterium
GCTGGTGGTGAGTTGCGCGTTTTGCTAAAAGCCGAAAAGGCCGCTTGTCGGCGCAAGGGAAGCTGGGGATGCTGCGATGAAATCACACGCGCGCGTCGTCGTCATCGGTGGCGGGGCCATGGGGGTCGGGCTCCTCTACCACCTGGTCAAGGAAGGCTGGAGCGATTCGGTGCTGGTCGAGAAGGGCGAGCTCACCTCGGGCTCGACGTGGCACGCCGCCGGGCTCATCCCGCATTTCATCGGCAGCCTCAACATGGCCAAGGTCCACGCCTACGGCGCCGATCTCTACCAGAAGCTCGAGGCCGAGACCGGCCAGGCCACCGGCTGGCACGGCTGCGGCGCGATCAGGCTGGCGCTCAACGAGGACGAGGTCGACTGGTTCCATTACGTGGACGGCGTGCTGCGCCTCGCCGGCGCCGAGATGCACCTGATCGGCCCCAACGAGATCAGGCAGCTGCATCCGCTCCTCAACGTGGAAGGCGTGCTCCTGGGCGCCTACACGCCGGGCGACGGCCACACCGACCCGGCGAGCAGCACCCAGGCGATGGCCGCCGGCGCGCGCCAGGGCGGCGCCGAGATCTATCGCCACAACCGCGTCACCGACATCAGGCGCACGCCGAACGGCGAGTGGCAGGTGGTCACCGAGAAGGGCCCGATCACCTGCGAGCACGTGGTCAACGCCGCCGGCTCGTTCGCGCCGCAGGTCGGCGCCATGACCGGGCTCAAGGTGCCGCTCGTCAACATGGTGCACCAGTATCTGGTGACCGAGCCGATCGCCGAGGTCGCCGCGCTCGACGAGGAGTTCCCGGTGGTCCGCGACCCGCGCGCCTCGTGCTACTACCGGCGCGAGAAGCAGGGGCTCGTCATCGGCCCCTACGAGGCGGCGGGCGCCGAGGCCTGGGGTCTCGACGGCATCGACTGGAGCTTCGACATGGAGCTCCTGCCCCCCGACATCGACCGCCTCGAGCCGCATCTCGAGCGCGCCATGGAGCGCATCCCGGCGTTCGGCGAGGCGGGCATCCGGCAGGTCGTCAGCGGGCCGATCACCCACACCCCCGACGGCACCTTCCTGCTTGGCCCCGCGCCGGGGCTCGCCAACTACTGGATGTGCTGCGGCGCCTCTATCGGCATCACGCAGGGTCCCGGCGCCGGCAAGGTGCTCGCCGAGTGGATGGTGCATGGCCAGTCGGAGTGGAACGTACGCGAGATGGACCCGCGGCGCTTCGGCGACTGGGCGGTCGGCGATTACTGCCTCGAGAAATCGATCGACGACTACCAGCAGATGTACGTGGTGCATCTGCCCGGCGAGTTTCGCGACGCCGGGCGGCCGGTGAAGACGACGCCGATTTACGGCAGGCTCAAGGATAAGGGCGCGGTCTACGCCGAGGCGTCCGGCTGGGAGCGGCCCAAGTGGTTCGCGCCCCAAGGCGTCGAGGAGAAGTACGGCTACCGGCGCTCGAACTGGTTCGAGCCGGTGGCCGAGGAATGCCGTGCGGTGCGCCAGCGCGTCGGCGTGCTCGACCTCACCAGCTTCGCCAAGTACGACGTGACCGGGCGCGACGCCGAGTCCTTCCTCGACCGCCTGTTCGCCAACCGCATGCCACGCCGCGTCGGCCGCGTGGTGCTCGCCCACATGCTCACCGAGGACGGCATGATCGAGAGCGAGGCGACGATCACGCGCCTCGCCGAGCACCGTTTCTACATCCTGTCGGGCGCCGTCGCCGAGCTGCACGACCTCGACCTGCTCGCCCAAGCCAAGCGCGACGGCGAGGAAGTGACCATCGACAACGTGACCGCGGACTACGGCGTCCTCGTCGTGAGCGGGCCGCGGGCGCGCGACGTGCTCGCCAAGCTCACCGACGCCGACCTCGGCAACGACGCGTTCCCGTGGCTGACGGGGAAGGAGATCGATGTCGCCGGGGTGCCGACCCGCGCCTTGCGCGTCTCATACGTCGGCGAGCTCGGCTGGGAGCTGCATCACCCGATCGCCGAGATGGCGAGGCTCTACGACGCGGTGTGGGCCGCGGGCGAGGCGTTCGGCATCGCCGATTTCGGCGTCTACGCCATGAACTGCCTGCGCATGGAGAAGGGCTACCGCGGCTGGGGCGCGGAACTCACCAACGAGATCACCATGATCGAGGCCGACATGGAGCGCTTCGTCAACTACGACAAGGGAGAGTTCGTCGGCCGCGCGGCGCTGCTCAAGCGCAAGCAGGAAGGCGTGGCGATGAGCCTCGTCTACCTGACCGTCGAGGCCGACGATGCCGAAGCGATGGGCAACGAGCCGGTGCTCGTCGGCGATCGGGTGGTCGGGGTGACGACCTCGGGCGGCTACGGCCACGCGGTCGGCAAGAGCCTCGCCTTCGCCTACGTCGAGCCTGCCCTCGCCGCGCCCGGCAGCGAGCTCGAGATCGTCATCCTGGGCGAATCGCGGCGCGCGACGGTCGTCGCCGAGCCGCTCTACGATCCCCGGAACGAACGCATGCGCGCGTAAATTCCCCGGCGCCTCACTCCGCCTCCGCGAGCCAGACGTCGACGAAGTCGTCGAGCCAGCGGTGCACCGCGGCGCCGTGGCGCGCGTGGTCGGGGATCTGGCTCTCGGCCGGCCGCGCCCCGGGCTCGCCGAGCTTGTGCGCCGCCGACTTCATCCAGTACTTGAGGATGTGCTCCTGCATCTCGGGGTGGAACTGCACGCCGTAGGCGGCGCCGTCGCAGCGGAAGAACTGGTTGGGAAAGGCGTCGCCCCTGGCGAGCAGCTCGGCGCCGGCGGGCAGCGTGAAGCCCTCGTGGTGCCAATGGTAGACGTGCCGGGGCCAATCGAACAGCGCCGCGCCCTCGGGCGTCGGGGTGAGCGGGTAGTAGCCGATCTCGTACAGGCCTTGCGGGTGCGGCCCGACGCGGCCGCCGAGGCAGCGCGCGAGCATCTGGGCGCCGAGGCAGACGCCGAAGAACGGCGTGCCCGCCGCCAGCACCTTCGGAATCCAGTCGAGCTCGGCGCGGATGAACTCGAGGTCGTCGTCGTTGGCGCTCATCGGGCCGCCGAAGATGACGGTGCCGGCGTAGGCGTCGAGGTCCTCGGGCAGCTCATCGCCCGCCTTCGGGCAGCAGCGCGTCGTCGGCCAGCCCTTGGCCTCGATCGCCGCGGCGACCTGGCCGGGGCGCGAAT
>JAZFVR010000076.1:0-5521 GCA_036447835.1 Alphaproteobacteria bacterium
CGTAGCCGAACTTCTGATGGAACACGCGCGCGCCGCGGGCGATGGCGCCGCCGGGCGGGGCGTCCACCACCCGGACGCGCCCCTCGATCACCGCATCGCGGCCGCGCGTGGCCTTGAGCCGGGCATAGCCGGGACCCCGGCCCGATTGCGACCAGTCGGCGGCGGCGTCCCCGAATCCGGCGGTTGATCCGTACAGTCCGGCCTCGCTCACCACCGCGACCTCGCCCGGCGGCAGCTCGTCGACGAAGCGCGACGGAATCGACGATTGCCACTGGTTGTAGATGCGCCGGTTGGCGGCGAAGGTGACGTAGGCGCGCTGCCGCGCCCGCGTCAATCCCACGTAGGCCAGGCGGCGCTCCTCCTCGAGCCCCTTGGCGCCGTTCTGGTCGAGCGCCAGCTGGTGCGGGAACAGCCCTTCCTCCCAGCCGGGCAGGAACACGGTGTCGAACTCGAGCCCCTTGGCGCTGTGCAGCGTCATGACGTTGACCACGTCGCCGTCGGCCGAGTCGTCGGCGTTCATGACCAGGCTGACGTGCTCGAGGAATCCGGCGAGGTTCTCGAACTCGGCGAGCGCGCGCACCAGCTCCTTGAGGTTCTCGAGCCGGCCCGGCGCCACGGCCGACCTGTCGTTCTGCCACATCGCCGTGTAGCCCGATTCGTCGAGCATGATCTCGACAACCTCGGGGTGGGGCAGGATGTCGATCAGCGAGCGCCAGCGGTCGAAGCCCTGCATCAGCGCGGCGAGGCTGCTGCGCGCCCGCGGCTTGAGCTCGTCGGTCTCGACCAGCGCCCGCGCCGCCTGGGCGAGCGGGCAGCCCTTCGCCCGCGCGAGCTGGTGGAGGACGCGCAAGGTGGCATCGCCGAGGCCGCGCTTGGGCAGGTTCACGATGCGCTCGAAGGCGAGGTCGTCGTCAGGCTGGACGGTCACGCGCATGTAGGCGATGGCGTCGCGGATTTCCTGGCGCTCGTAGAAGCGTAAGCCCCCGATCACCTTGTACGGCAGGCCGATGGTGATGAAGCGCTCCTCGAAGGCGCGGGTCTGGAAGCCGGCGCGCACCAGCACCGCGTTCTCGATGAGCTTGTGGCCCTGGCGCTGCGACGCCTCGATCTCGTCGCCGACGACGCGCGCCTCCTCGTCGCCGTCCCACACCCCGCGCACGGTCACCTTCTCGCCGCCCGCAACGTCGGTCCATAGCGTCTTGCCGAGGCGCCCGGCGTTCTGCGCGATCAGGCCCGAGGCGGCGCCGAGGATCGGCTGGGTCGAGCGGTAGTTGCGCTCGAGGCGGACGACGCGGGCGCCGGGGAAATCCTTCTCGAACTTGAGGATGTTGCCGACCTCGGCGCCGCGCCAGCCGTAGATCGACTGGTCGTCGTCGCCGACGCAGCAGATGTTCTTGTGGCCTTGCGCGAGCAGCCGCAGCCACAGGTACTGGGCGACGTTGGTATCCTGGTACTCGTCGACGAGAATGTAGCGGAAGCGCCGCTGCCAGCCGGCGAGCACCTCGGCGTCGGCGGTGAACAGCGTCAGGCAGTGCAGCAGCAGATCGCCGAAGTCGGCGGCGTTGAGGGCGACGAGCCGTTCCTGGTAAGTGCGGTAGAGCGCCACGGCGCGGCCGTTGGCGAACTCGTTGCCGCCGGCGCTCGCCGCCTTGTCGGGCGTCAGGCCGCGGTCCTTCCAGCCCTGGACAATGGCGAGCAGCGAGCGCGCCGGCCAGCGCTTCTCGTCGATGTCGTGGGTGCCGAGAACCTGGCGCAGCAGGCGCAGCTGGTCGTCGGTGTCGAGGATGGTGAAGTTGGGCTTGAGCCCGACGAGCTCGGCGTGGCGGCGCAGGATGCGCGCGCCGATCGCGTGGAAGGTGCCGAACCACAGCCCCGCGACGCTCTCGCCGATCAGCGCCTCGACGCGGCCCACCATCTCGCGCGCCGCCTTGTTGGTGAAGGTGACGGCGAGCACCTGGCCGGGAAAGGCGCGGCCGGTGAGCAGCAGGTGGGCGACGCGCGTGGTCAGCACCCGCGTCTTGCCGGTGCCGGCGCCGGCGAGCACCAGCACCGGCCCCTCGGTCGCCTCGACCGCCTGGCGCTGGGCGTCGTTGAGCCGCTCCAGATAGTCGTTGGCTGCGCGCTCGGGCGCGGGTTCGGCGGTCTCGAAGCTCGAAAGGTCGAAGGGGTCGGCCATCGCCCCGCCTATATAGAGCGGACCGTCCCGTATTGCACGTGCGCCCTTACAGCCCGCCGCCCTGCTCGGTGGGGGCGTCGAGGAGGGCGCGGTTGTGGGCGACGATGATGTCCTTGTGGCGGACGAGGCCGATGACGCGCCGGTTCTCGGCGTCGTCGATCACCGGCAGGAATTCGACGTCGTTGTCCGACATCAGCGCCAGCGCGCGCTCGAGGCTGTCGCCGGCGAGCGCCGGCGTGCGGTCGCTGCGCGCGATGTCCTCGGCGTTGATGAGGGTTCCGACCCCGGCCTCGAAGGCGACGACGCCGAGGTCGTCGAAGGTGAGCGAGGCGCGCAGGCGGCCGTCGCCGTCGACGATGAAGAACACCCCGTGCGGGTCGAGGCGCAGGAGCTCGCGGATGTCGTCGAGGCTGATGTCGCGCGGGATGCGCTGCACGGTCTCGTTCATCACCTCGCGCACCGTGATCGTCTTCAATATGCTCGCCGCGCGGTCGCGCTTGATGTCGATGCCGCGGCGCTCGAGCTGCCAGTGGAAGAACGAGCGGCCCGGCACCTGCTGGGTGACCACCGAGGAGACCGCGCTGGCGATCATTACCGCGATGGTGATGCCGTAATCGCCGGTGAGCTCGAAGACGATGAGGATGGTCGAGATCGGCGCCCCGAGCACCGCCGACGCCACCGCGGCCATGCCGATGATCGTGTAGGCGCCGGGCGAGGTGGCGAGTTCGGGAAAGGCGCCGCCGGCGACGATGCCGAAGGCGCCGCCGACCATGGCGCCGATGAACAGCGACGGGCTGAACACGCCGCCGGCGAAGCCCGAGCCGAGCGAGACCGCCGTCGCCGCGGTCTTGGCGACGCCGAGCGCGATCAGCAGCCACAGCGGGAACGCCTGCTTGAGCGCGAGGTCGGTCGCCTCGTAGCCGACGCCGAGCACCTGGGGGAAGAAAACGGCGATCGCGCCGACGGCGAGCCCGCCGAATGCCGGCCGCGACCACGGCGGCAGCGGCGTCCTCCCGATGCAGTCCTCGGCGAACATCGTGCTCCACATGAAGACGCCGGCGACCGCCGCCGAAATCAGGCCGAGGAGCAGAAAGGCGGGGATCTCGAGGAACGAGACGATGCCGTAATCGGGAACGATGAACGCCGGGAAGTCGCCGAGGTGGATGCGCACGATGATGCTGCCGGTCACCGAGGCGATGACGACCGGGGCGAAGGCGGCGAGGGCGTAGTGGCCGACGACCACCTCGAGGGCGAAGAACACGCCCGCGATCGGCGCGTTGAACGACGCCGCCACCGCCGCCGCGACGCCGCAGCCCAGGAGCGTGAGCGCGGTCGAGCGGCCGAACCCGAGACGCCGCGCGAGCCACGAGGCGAGCGTCGCCCCGAGGTGGACGACGGGGCCTTCGCGCCCGACCGAGGCGCCGAAACCGATCGACGTGGCGGCGGCGGCGACGGCGCCGAGCCCGGCCCTGAGCCCGACGCGGCTGTCGCCAAGCGCTCCGGCCTCGATGACGTCGGCGACGCCGTGGTTGCGGCGCCCGGGCATGACGAAATGGACGAAGACGCCGATCACCAGCCCGCCCACGGTGGGCGCGAGCAGCACGTGCCACCACGCGAGACCTTCGGCGAAGCCGTACAGGCGCTCGCTCGCCGAGCCATAGACGCCGAGCTGCACCAGCCCGATCAGTGCGCGGAAGGCGATGGCGCCGTAAGCCGCGGCGGCGCCGATGACCGCCGCCAGCAGCGACAGCACGACCTGCTCGTTGCGGGCGAGACGCCGCCAAATCGCTACGAAGCCGTGGAGCCGGTCGAGACGCTGAGCCATGCCCGGAAGATTCCAGTCCGTGCCCCGCTTTATAGAGCCTTGCGGTAGCGGGGCAACACCCGTGTCACGACGGGGTCATCGACGGCCGGGCGCGTCGTGGCGCGGCCGCCCGGTCTTCCCTGCCGGCGTTAGCTCGCCGGCCGCGCGGTGAGGCCCATGACGCGGCCGACCTCGGGCGGCGGCGGCAGGCCTGCGTGGGCCTCGCGGATGTCGCCGAGGCGCGCCGCGATGTCGTCGGGAAACGGCGCCGAGCGCCGCGCCCCCATATCGACGTGCAGGGCCAGCCATTCGCTCGTCGCGGCGAGGAATCCTTCGCTGCCGTGATACATCTGGTGGAAGAAATGCAGCCGCTTGGCGTCGAAGCCGAGGAGCCGGGTGGCGACGCGCAGGCGGTCGCCGCGGTGGAGCTCGCGCTGATAGGTGACGTGCGCCTCGGCCGCGAACATCGACTTGTTCCGCTCGGCGATATACGCGGCGCCGACGCCGACGAAATCGAAGAACTTGTCGGTCGCTAGGTCGAAGGCGAGCACGAAATAGGCCACGTTCAGGTGGCCGTTGTAATCGACCCATTCGTCGAGGACTTCGCCTTCGTACAACGCGAGCGGAGCGTCGATGGTCATGATCCCGAACTCCTCGCAATCGCCCGCTACGGTCGGGCGGAGTTGCAGGCGCGCCGCCAGCGCCTTACTCTAAAGGCGTGCGAACGGTCAATGAGGAAGCTGCGGCATGAGCCTGCGGCGCGCGCTCGATAACCGGTTGATCGCCGAGCTCCACGATCTCGTGGGCGAGCGGCTGTCGACCTCGGCCGCGGTATGCAGCCATCACGGCAAGGATGCCTCGTACCACGCACCGCGCGACCCCGACGCGGTGGTCTTCGCGCGCTCGACAGAAGAGATATCGGAGGTCGTCAAGGTCTGCGCGCGTCATCGCGTGCCCGTCATTCCTTACGGCACCGGCACTTCGCTCGAGGGCCACGTCGCGGCGCTCGAAGGCGGAGTGTGCATCGACCTCGGCCAGATGAGCGAGGTCCTGCGGGTCAGCGCCGAGGATATGGACGTCACCGTCGAGGCCGGCGTCACGCGCAAGCAGCTCAACCGATATTTGCGTGACACCGGGCTGTTCTTCCCCATCGACCCCGGCGCCGACGCGTCGCTCGGCGGCATGGCGGCGACCCGCGCCTCGGGCACCAACGCGGTGCGCTACGGCACCATGCGCGAGAACGTGCTGGCGCTCACCGTGGTGCTCGCCGACGGCCGCGTCATCCGCACCGCGCGGCGCGCACGCAAGTCGGCGGCGGGCTATGACCTCACGCGGCTGTTCGTGGGCTCGGAGGGCACCCTCGGCGTCATCACCGAGATCACGCTGCGGCTCTACGGCATCCCCGAGGCGATCTCGGCCGCGGTGTGCGCGTTCCCGGGCATCGACGAAGCGGTCAACACCGTCGTGCTCACCATCCAGAGCGGCGTGCCCGTGGCGCGCATCGAGCTGCTCGACGCGCTCACCATGGACGCGGTCAACAA